>JANQLF010000100.1 GCA_028280785.1 Planctomycetota bacterium | reverse complement strand
CTTGCATCTCTGGGTTGGCTTTGTTGAGCATTTCCAAGGCTTTGGGGTCGATATCGGCAACAGTAACCATCCAACCGGTTAAGCGCTGTGAACGCAGGCGTCGGTCCTTAGACAGTTCTTCGCTCAGGCTCATAAAGTATTCAGCTTCAGCAAAGGTGATGTCTTCACGACGGCGTTTGATCATCACGTACCAGGCTTCTTTGCGGCCACGAGCAATGACTAGGCGGAGGTTACCAGGAATGCCGTAGTCCTTGGCGGCAACAGCGGCGATGTCTTGGCAAACCGGCAGACGAATTTCGGTTGGTTGGTTGATCAATTCACCAGGTAGGGGGCTACCACGGTCAAATAAGCGGATAATAGCTGTTTCGGTTGCTTTGACGAACTGATACATGAGCACTCTTTCCTATTGGGCCGCGCATGCTAGAGAGGCTTGGAAAAATTGCCAACGTCTAAACCAGCGGATTCTAGCTGCACAGCGACAGTTCAGCGCTGAGTGCCAATTTTTGCAAATTAATACTTGCAATTATTCTTTTTCAGCAGGTCTGAACCACAGCCCTTGGCTGCCTTGGCCCATTTCCTCTTCCATTTCGAGGTAGCCACTCTTCATGGCCAGGCCGATTTCCTGGAGTCCTGCTACACGATCTGCTTCATGCGACTTGATCGTGTCATCGTCAACACCTTCGATTTTCATAGCTTTGTCGATGATGTCATCGGTTTCACTGACCTTGCCAACAATGCCGATAGCTCCGCATTTGTAACAGCTGCGTGCTTCGAGGTGGCAATCGGTTTCAACTTTGTCGAATACGGTGAGGTTGCACCACGGGCATTTCCATTGGGCGGGAATGTCAGTGAGGATGCGATTCTTTTGTGTTTCGTCTTCTTCAGGAGTTACCGATTTATCGATTGCGTTGCCAAGGATTGGCACCTTGGCGGTATCGTCTTCATTATGTTCATTACTTGCGTTCACAGAATCGTCCTAGAGTAACGATATCATTCTATAGCAACACGAGTTGTGCTCAAGTCAGTTACGCAGTTTATAGGCTATGCATACGTAAACTGGGTGACGAGCTTCTGCTCGTGATTAGTCATAGAAGAGCGGCGTGCGTACTATTTATCTAGTCGTCGTCTTCGTCGTCTTCGATATCAATGTAGATGAGACTAGGCTCATATTGGGCTATGTGGCGTGCTTCTTCGATGTCGAGATCGTCGCGAGCGCCTTCATCATCATCAGGCAACTTGCACAATTCAATTTCATGTTCGATAGCGTAAGCGATAGCTTCCATACCAGTCATACGGATCATGCCAGAGGTCCTTTCAATCAATGGCGTTTGACCCGTTATTCCTAATTGCTTTTTCACCACTGATCAAGTGTTTGTTCTGATGATGGATCCCATTATTTAAATGGTGTTTAGCAGGTGGTGTGTTGGCGTAGCACTTTGCCCATATCACTATAGCGATTGTTCGCTCGATCCTTTCCGCGCACCAAAAACACATGGTGATCGCCAACGTTGGGTATACTGCAGTAACTAGGCATATAGCGCATGGTGTAGCCACAGCGACGTTTGCTGCTGGTGTTGGCATGTGAGCCGTGAATCATTTTTCCATGATGAAAAGATGCTTGGTTTGCTTTTAAAACACAATTTACAGCAGTTGATTCATCAAATTGGTCAGTGTTGATTTCAGTGCCAAATACGGAGTGATCATCGCTGCTCAAATCGTGGTATTGCGAATCGGGTGTGAGATGGCTGCCTGGAATAACTTGCATACAGCCGTTTTCAGGCGAGCTATCGTCAATGGCCAGCCACAGGGTGATAACTTCCATGGGATCCATGTTGTAGTGGGACCAGTAGCTCGAATCTTCATGCCAGGGCACGCGTTTGCCCGATCCGGCTGGTTTGCAGATAAAGTGTGAAGAAAACAAGACAATGTCTTCACCAATCAAATCTTCGATGATATCGAGGACGCGATCATTGGTGAGCCATTCAAAGAGCTGTGGGTGATAGAAGTGAGGAACGTCAATGTGCTCAGGGCGGATTTGATGTTCTTCTTCCCATTCCTGCTTGATCCCTTCAAAACATTGTTTGAGGGCAGCAAAGTCTTGATCTGCTAAGATGTTTTGCTGTGGCAATAAATAGCCTTGCTGGTCATAGAATGCTTTGTCGGCTTCATTGAGTCGCTTCATCGGTGATCCTCACTTAACGCGGCATTATAGAGCATCCTGACTTGCGTCTTGTCAGATGGTTGCCTATTATATTGTCCTGAGGTGAACTCATGGAGAGACTTCGATTCGCTGAAGTAATCAGCAATGCACCAGTACACATCGCCGTGACAAATATCAATAATAAATATGCTCGTGATATGCACTGTCATGACTTCGCTGAGTTATTTATCGTCGAATCGGGTCAGGGCACGCATATTTTGCCCAGTGGTGAACATGCGCTGAAAACAGGCGATTTAGTTTTTCTTGCAGCTGATCATGGTCACTGTTTGAAGGCAAGTGACATGCGCATCATGAACATTGCCTTCCGCAAGGATATTCAGGAACAGTGCTGTCATATATCGCCGTGGTTGGCTCACAAATACGAGCAGCGCGAGCCAGTGCAGTTAAGGTCAAGTTTGTTGCAACGTGAGCGTTTAGCTTACTGGTCTAAAGAATTACAGCCTGATCGCGCTTCTGTTGCGGCGGTTCAAGCCATGTTGCTTGATTTGGCACGTGCAGAACAAGACCTTGAGCAACAACAGTTGGGACCGCAGTGGCTCGAAGAGGCATTGCAGCAAATTGCCGATCCACCGTTGCTTGGTGAGGGGATGCAAGCTTTGGTGCGCTTATCTGGGCGCAGTCGCGAATACATCTGGCGAACTTGCAAGAAGCATTACCAGCGCAATCCGCAAGAATTAATAAATGACCTACGGATGCGTTATGCTGAACGTGCACTGCGCCTCAGCGATGATCCAATTTTACACATTTGCTACGATTGCGGCCTTAGTAATATTAGTCATTTTTACCGCATGTTCCAAAAACAATATGATATGACGCCAAAACGTTATCGTATTTATCATCACTCGGCTATTACTTAATTCACTGCAATCTATTTTTATAGATTGAGACTAGCATAGTGATTTCAGTTACTTAGACTGGGCATACTTTCGCCTCTCATTTTAGGACACAACTTATTATACTTCTTTTGAGTAAGCCTTAGTATGCATGTTTTAGTAGAAGTGGTGTCACTCGGAATTACTGAGAAGCCCTTCGTAATGACAAGCTAACGCTTCACTCGGCCTTGTAAGTGTACTATAGTGACTGCCCTCTCTCGAGTTAAAGGCGAAAAAAGGAATGCAAGTGCAAGGTAGAGTTCAAGGATGAGTGAAGACGCATTATCCATTTTTGGTGGCGGTAATGATGATGGTTCAAAACCAAAACCAGCACCACCAAAAATGCCATCACGACCAGCACAGGATGCAGCGGCACCAGATGCGCCAGCTGCCGATCCATTAGCAGGTAAATCGGGTGAAGAAACTTTACCGCCAGTACCCGTTGTTATTCCCGATCCCAAACCGGCAGAAGAAACTGCACCCGAAGAGCCAACGCCCGAAGACGCGGTTAAATCAGTTGCAGCAATTGCCGAACCAAGCGGCGCGCAAAATAAAAAGAGCGTACGTATAGATCGTCGTACCAATAAAGTTCAAAAGACAGGTCGTACAACCAAACAAACCGATGGCATGGTTGAAAAAATCGGTAATGCCATTCAAGCAGCACTCGGTGAAGGTGCTAATGATTTATCAGCTGAGGTTAAAAATAATTTAGTCAAAACATTGTTGACTTTAGTTGAGCCGTTGCGTGAAGGTGCTTTTGGTGTCAGTTATTTGGTGGAATCGATTGCGCGTACTATGGAGCACGCCTCACCAATCGGTGTTGATGATAAATCAAATAATATCAAAGAGCAGCGCTTAGAAGCAGCTAAGAAATTGCATGGTCTTGCAAATGTTGGTGGCCGCGACGCACTCAAAGAAGCCGTGCGTTGTTTGAAAACCATGATTCATGATATTCGCGCTGTGCGTGAACGTGTAGCTTTGTTGGAAAATACCAATAGCAGTGCCCATTCAGCTCTTAATCAATCAGAGCATCGCTTGGATGAATTGCGTAATCTTCACGAACAGTTGATGAATTCATTAATTAATTGTGCAGGTGATAATATTGATGACGCAACAGCTGATAAATTGCGTGATTTTTCAACTTCAGATTCAGACCGTGTCTTCACTGCTGAAAATGTTTTCTACGCGTTAAGTAAAGGCAGTGGTGATGCTGACGCAGCTCTAGAAGCACGCATTAAAGAATTGGAAGAGCGTTTAGCTGAGCAAACCAAGGCTGCGGAAGAAGCTGCAGCAACAGCGCCGCAATCAGAACAGGTCGAGGAACTCGAAGCAAAAATTCAAGGTTTAGAAACGGCTTTAGCCAACGCACAATTTGCTGCAGACGCTGAATCGAAAAATGATGAAACGATCAAAGGTCTCGAAGAACGCATTGTTATTTTACAAAATGACCTTGATGCGAAAAATGAGGCTATCGATGCAGCACATAAACAGATTGAAAATCAGGCAATGGTTCAAGACGCCGAGCAATCTGAAGTTAAAGATCAACTTGTAGCTGCGCAAAACGAATTAACTGAAGCCAAAGAGCAAATAGCCAAGTTTGATGAGCTTGAACGCGAACGTGATGAATTACATGAGCAACTTGCTGAAGCGAAGTCATTGGCTGCTGATGCAGAAGAGCTCAAGGAAGAATTAGAAAAAACCAAAGCAGAGATAGGCGGCTTACAAGAAAAAGCTGGAGCCGCTGATGAAGTTGCACGCGTAGAAAGTGCCAATGCTGAACTAGAACAATTGCTTGAGGAGTTACGCAAACAAT
>JANQLF010000094.1 GCA_028280785.1 Planctomycetota bacterium | reverse complement strand
TGAGCTTGGTTTTACAGTTATATTTTCCGGATTAGGGATGCTGTTCCCAGGATTCATTTTTTATTTATTGGCAGGACTCTGCGAATCCTATTTTTTATTTGGCAGTATATCTTCTGTATTATTTTTCATTCTAATTTGGAGTCTAATTTTTAAAAAAATTGCAAATAATATCATTAAATATGGTGTTTCAGATTCTAAGGTATTAGCTTTGAGCATAGCCCAGGTTATTTTGCTCGAAGCATTGTTGGTAATCGTTTGGTGCTTTGAAGGCCCATTTAGAGAAAAGGACATACCGGCGATCTTGTTGCTTCATTTGTTCTTTGCTCCTGGTTATATAGCATTAATTACAATTAAATTTTTCGCCAAATTAAAAATTTTGTCTCATGAAATAATATCGACTGTTATTATATGGTTACAAACCATATGTTTTTCTGTGATCTTATTCTAGTTTTATTTACCAATGCAAAAGCGAGAAAATATAACATCCATGATGTCGTCAGTGGTGGTTATGCCGATGAGGTCGCCGAGGTGATCGGCAATTTGTCGTAAGTCGTCAGATAATAATTCATCGGGAGGCAGGCCCTGTTCGAGTGATTGCAAAATTGAATCAACAGCTTGGAGACATCGTTGTTGGCGCGGTTCGCCACTAGCGCTGAGGCCGAGTTCTTCGGCTATGAGTTCTTGTAATGCATCAAGACCAAGTCGTTCGTTAGCGCTCACCGCAATTTGTGCGCGTTCATCAATGGTGCCAAGGTCAGCTTTGCAGGCGCAGACAATTATTTTTTTATTGGGGATGATATCCCTGAAATTATCAGCAAGTCGCGCATCAGCTGCACTGCAGGCAATAATTAATTGTGCTGGACGTAGCAAGGCCAGACCGGCGTCAATGCCTGCTTGATCAAGCGCATGTTCGCATTGGTCAAGCCATCCAGCTGTATCGATCAGTCGGATGCTACGACCGTGACAATTCCAATCGTGTTGTAGAAAATCGCGGGTCGTACCTGCTTGTGCGCTGATTAAAACATCTTGCCCGGTCAGTGCGTGAAATAAGGCACTTTTTCCAGCATTAGCGGGGCCAACAATGCATACACTAGGGTTTTCACCGATGCTTACCGCAGCGCGTTGCCAGGTATTTATAATGCTGCGTAATTCTTTTAAGGTGTAGATTAATGCATCCACTTCGTAGGCACGCACATCTTCTTCATCTAAAAAATCTAAACCCGCTTCTACTTGGGCTCGTAACTGAATAATGCGCTGACGCATTGGTTCGATATCGTTACTAAGTGCGCCGCGTAATTTATGCAGTGCTTCAGCTGAAGCGTCTTGATCTTGTGCTAAGCTGAGCGCCAAGATGGCTTCGGCTTGATCGAGATGAATGCGTTTATTGGCTAAAGCCTGTCGAGTAAATGCACCGGCAGTAGCAGTTTGGATTCGGTGTTGGTATAAATGTTGTAAACATCGCTCGGCAATAATTGGTGAACCAGGCACTGTAATTTCTAGGCAATCAAAACCGGTAAAGCTCTTCGGTGCCTTGGCAAATAAAATGCGACAGGGAATGCGCGATTGGCCAACGGACCATGTGTGTGCTTGGAAGGTCCACGCTGGTGGAATTATTAATCCTGCAGCTTGAGCGAAGCTTTGTGTTTGTGGTCCGCTAATGCGAATGATAAGAGATTGTCCACCAGTAGCGGAAGCGCAGGCAGCAATAGTGTCAGTTGGTGAAAAAATAGATTGTTTCACAGCGACGAATTATTCTTCCTCGCCTTCGCCTTCTTCTTCCTCGTCCTCTTCTTCAGGATACCATTCATCGTCATACTCAGGAAAATAATCATCACCATCATCGAGGTTACGCTGTTGGTAAGCGCGGAATTGGCCGGGATCTAATTTATGCCAACTCATGGAATTAAACATTACAACCGGTCGTGTTGATGTTTGCCCCAACGAACCTGGCTTAAACCGCCATCCCTTGCAACCAAAATAGCGATCTTTTGGGAAAGAGCCGACGTATAACGTAGACGGTGGCTTGCCGGTTTTATCACTGATTAAAATACAACGGACTTCGATATCATATTCTTCATTTTTTTCCCAAGCTGCGGTAGATTCACCACCCCATTCAGGAATCATGTCGACGATTTTCCACGGTGCAGGATCGCCTTCACCACGTGGGTCGTAGAAGAGAAATATATCGTATTCTTTTTGTAATTCTTCGAGCGGAACATTTTTAGATGCTGCTTCTTTTTGAAAATCTACATCTATCCAGCGATAAAGTGGTAGGAATAATGGTGCAATTGCCCAACCGAGAATGGCCAAAATGGCTAAAACAAAAGCCGCAGTTATTTTAGAACCCTTATCTTTTAGCATGATGCAAGCTTATCGACTTGCGGCGTAAAGCACAAGGGCGTGTTTGCGTTTCGTGGCTCAATGTCCCAACAAGGTCGCACGGCATAGATCTTGCTGATTTGTGACTCTTACATATGAATGCTGGCCCCTGAGGAATGCAACTATGCGCATACAATTGATTATTTTATCCGGCTTTTTCCTTGCTTTAGCTTCGTGCTCGAGTGGCGGAATGTTTATTGAAATGGAGCGTCAGAATGATCGCCCTAGCGCTCAGCCTCCTCAACGCGGCCACCGCGTTGCCGAGGCAACGCCTGTTGCAGTAGAAGAGCAGCGTGAAATAGACGAGGAAGAGCGATTACGAGCGGAAGTTGAAGAACTAGAACGCAAGAAACGACTGCGACAGTTACGTCGCGACCGCGAGCGTTTATTGGCCGAAGAAAAACAAAATGCACAGCCGGCACAAGGTGCTGATACACAAGCAGAACCAGCAGCAGAGCCAGCGACTGAGAATAAACCAGGGCCTGTCGACACGACACCGAAGGTGAAAAAACCGCAGCTACCGGGCGATCAATTTGGTTTGGTGACGTCGTTCAGAAAGGGTGAGCCGGCAATTGTGATGATTGATGTTGGCACTGATGACAATGTAGCAAAAGGTCAGGCTATTATTTTCAAGCAAAATGGCAAAGAAGTCTGTCGCGGTTTAGTGTCACGTGCGAGCAAATCCAAATCGATGGTTTATGTAACGAAGAGTGGATGGGTCGACGGTAAGGTGGTTGACTTACATAAAAACGATCCGATTTATTTGGCAGAGTAACATGTATCTGTTGTTGGCTGATTTTATTTTAATAACCCATTTCCTCATCATTGCATTTATTGTTGGAATGTGTGGAGCCGTTGTCTTGGGGCGCCTCTTGCAGTGGCAATGGATTTATAATTACCAATTGAGAATGGCTCATTTGCTGGCGATAGCCGTGGTGGCTGTTCAGGCGATCAGTGGTGGTGTCTGTAGTCTAACGCATGCTGAAGGCTATTTACGCGTTATTGGCGGTCAGGAATTATACACGCGTACGTTTATTCAGCATTGGTTAGAACATATAGTATTTATTGATGCTCCGTTGCTCTTATTATCTGTCGTGTATGTCCTGGTAGCGCTCGCGGTTATTTATGCTTGGCTGCAAGATAGACATCGTTTTCAGTTACGCTCTGCATGAAGGGCTTCATTACTATCCTTAGTTTTGTGGTATCAGGTGCACTGATTTGGTGGACTTTGGAATCTGATTTAAACCACGCGCAAGAAGAGCAGGCGAAAACCCAGGCATATATGCGTATTCTAGAGCCAGCACTGAAAACGCATCGAACAAAAATTATACAAGCAGTGCCTGCGCAAACACGCGTATCGGCTTTTTCGAAATATATCGATAAAGAATCAGTAACCGCGCTGCAGGATTTGAAGCGTTATTCCGCTGACCTCGACGCTTTCTTTACCCATCATATGCAAGTTATCTATCTCAAACACGATGGTAAACGGATTAAACTTATCGCCGCTGATAAAACCATATTGATGGTGGCTGAGTAATTAATCGTCGGTTTTATATCCGAGTGGATTCTGTGATTGCCAACGCCAAGAGTCATCGCACATAGCTTCTATACCTCGCTCGGCTTGCCAATTCAGTTCAGTTTGTGCTAAACTTGGATCAGCAAAACATTCGGCAACATCACCAGGTCTACGTTCGACGATGTTATGTGGAATATCTTTGCCTGACGCTTTGCGCGCGGCTTCAAGGACTTCCAAAACCGAATAACCATTGCCGGTGCCGAGATTATAAGGCTTACAGCCTTCGATGTTTGGCAGAGTATTGAGTGCGGCTAAATGGCCAAGTGCCAAATCAACTACGTGAATATAATCGCGCACACCAGTGCCATCTTTGGTGTCATAATCATTGCCAAATACATTGAGTGCTTCGCGTTGACCGATGGCCACTTGCATAATATAGGGCATTAAATTATTTGGGATGCCATTTGGATCTTCGCCAATCCATCCAGATTCATGCGCGCCAATTGGATTGAAATAACGAAGCAGGACGCAGGTCCATCGTTCATCGCTAATACATAAGTCGCGCATCATTTCTTCGATAAATAATTTGGTGCGTCCATACGGATTGGTTGCCGACAACGGAAATGCTTCGGTGATCGGTACGGTGGCCGGATCACCATAGACCGTAGCAGAAGAAGAGAACACGATGTTAAAACAATTATGTGCCTTCATCACTTCAAGGAGGTAAATGGTACCGGTAATATTGTTATGATAGTAACGTAATGGAATATCAACTGATTCACCAACAGCTTTTAATCCAGCAAAATGAATGACCGAGTCGAAATTGTTTTCATCAAATAATTTGTTCACAGCGTCTTTGTCGAGCAAATCAATTTTATGAAATGTAACTTCTTTATCAGTTAATTTCTGGACGCGGATCAAACTTTCTTCACAAGAATTATCAAGGTTATCAAGTACTGTTACCTCAAAGCCAGCTTGCAGTAATTCTAAAACGGTATGACTGCCAATATATCCAGCGCCACCAGTGACTAGTACGTGTTGTGACATCTTCGTGCTCCTTTAGTGACGAGTAAGGATCGTCCATCCATCAAGCAAACGGTCGTAGGGTTGCGGTAAGTCGGTTAAGCGTTGGGCTATATCACCGTCACCTTCATAACTGATGCAATATACTTTTTTCAGGGAGAGTGCGCGCAATAATTTTATACTGCTGGTGCTCCAATTTTCACCGGGACCACACAGATAGCTTAAGCGCTCTTCTTTACCGTCATGCCACCACACCAAAACACCCTTAAATTCTTGATGGTTACCAAGTAAATAAATTTGCTTGGCAAGTTTGTGTTTACCGAGTTCTTCAATGGACGAACTGATTTCTTCAGGCGTTGCTTTGCGCGAAGGTGTTGTTTCAGCTACGCTTGGTGCTGCATCTGTTGATTCAGCATCCCAGTCCGGTGCGGGGACAAACACCAAAATCATCAACAGTATGAACATGAAAATCCATATGCCGAGTCGAGCTGGTGAGGGGAGTCGCATAATTCTAAGGCCTAGGCATTGTTGAGGGCATCCACGCCCGGTAAAACTTTGCCTTCTAAGAGTTCGAGTGAAGCGCCGCCGCCAGTCGAAACATGGCTGACTTTGTCGACGGTCCCCATGTTTTTTGCAGCAGTAGCGGTATCACCACCACCGATGATGGTACAGGCACCATTTTGAGTCGCTTCAACAACGGCGTCCATAGCGCTAGCTGTTCCACCAGCAAACTTTTCAAATTCAAATACACCGAGTGGACCATTCCAGACGATGGTTTTAGCACGCTTAATCACTTCAGCATTATTGGCCCGGCTTTTCTCACCACAGTCAAAGCCTTCCCAGCCATCAGGAATACCACTTGCATCATCGGCATTATTAACATCAGAATCCTCACCGAATTTATTGCCAGTAATATAATCGCAGGGGAGGTGAATCTTCACGCCTTTTTCTTCTGCTTTTTTCAGTAAGCCTTCGACAATTTCGGCACCATCTTTGTCAAATAAACTATTACCAATATCAACGCCAAAACAAATTTTCTTAAAGGTGTAAGCCATGCCACCACCGATGATCATTTCATCAACTTTATCAAGCAACGATTCAATTAATAAAATTTTATCGCTAACCTTAGCACCACCGAGAATGGCGAGGAATGGGCGTTCAGGATTATCAAGTGCTTTGGCAAAATATTCTAATTCTTTTTTCAATAAAAAGCCGGCTGCTTTCACAGGAAGGTCAACACCGACCATAGAACTATGTGCGCGATGAGCAGTGCCGAAGGCATCGTTGATGTAGACATCACCAAGTTTGCTCAGACTGGCGCGAAAAGCAGCGACTTTATCTGCATCGGCTTTAATTTTATTGCCATCGGCGTCTTTGGCCTTGCCTTCTTCTTCAATATGAAAACGCAGATTTTCCAATAACACCACGCTACCTGCTTCGAGGTTTGCACATGCTGCTTCGGTTTCCGCACCAACACAATTATCAAGAAATTGGACTTCGCGACCGAGTTGCTCTTGGAGTGCTGCAGCAACTGCTTTGAGGCTATATTGTTCATTAACGCTGCCATTAGGACGACCGAGATGGCTCATCAATACCACTGCCGCGCCCTGATCGAGTGCGTACTGGATGGTCGGGATGGCTGCGACAATGCGCGCTGGGTTGGTGATCACCCCATCTTTCATGGGCACGTTAAAATCGACACGCATCAAGACGCGCTTGCCGTTTAGATCACAGTTATCAATACACAATTTGTTCATCGCAATTTCCTTCTTTTGGGGCGGCCTACTTTGGTTGCTTTGAACGGCTGGCAAGGCTGCTGAAATACCTTGCTCCGCTAGGGTGGTCGATAGGCTCCCCAACCCTTTTGAGGCCAGGAACTACTATGGAAGCAGTCAGCGCTGAAGAACTCGCCGTTCATGCTTGTCGCAAAATGCACGACAAGGGTGCGGAAGAAATGCGCTTAATGGAACTGCCTGAAGGAAGTTCGCTCTTCGATTATGTGATCTTGGCCAATGGTCGCAGTGAGCGTCAGGTGTCGACCTTGATTGATGAGGTCTATCATTTTTGTAAGCGCCATAAAATCCCTCATAATCCAGTTGAGGGCGAAGCCGGTTGGAAATTAATCGATTGCTATGGCGTTGTCGTGCATGCCTTTACTGAAGAGATGCGTGAATACTACGACCTCGATCATTTATGGCCTGATGTTCAAGACATCGATTTTGAACATGAGATGGCATTATTGCCCGATCTCGACCAAGACGATTAATCGAGTTTACAATTTACTTGAATTGAGTGAGAGTCGATCTCTACACAGGTAGTGATTATGCCACTAGGTTTAGGTGGGATATCGCTTTTTGTCATTGAATTTGGTAGATGGGTGTTGTCGACATATAAGGAAAAGCAGTGGTCATTTACTTTATTAAATTTGATTTTGTAACTTAAGTTATCACCGAGGCTTAATCTAGAAATAACAGGGTCAATCGTAGAAATTTGAGAGGGTAGTGTATTATTGTTTTGGAAATGTTTGATTACATGCATCGCAATCTGACACATTCGTTGACGTGCATTGCTGGCAAGTGCGGCGCGGTATGCTCTCATTTGATGTCCAATGTATAAATACGACATAGGACTACCTTTTGTATGTATTCTGGGTGTTAATGAATCAATACTTTGTGTAGATTTGCCATTAATGATGTTGAGAACATTGTTATAATATGCATTGGTCTCCGCCAGATCCAAATATCCCCACATATATACACAAGTTTTATCAAAATAATTTAGGCCGTATCCCTTGTATCTGTCTTCAAAACGATCACTTTCTGCATTCATTGGTCCTAAAAAGAATGCGTCGGTTTTAAATGCTGAACCGAGGATGTTTTTGCAATCTATAATTTTTAATGAAATTACACGTGAATTTGGATTGAGGACTTGATGGCGGACTAAAAGGGCATCGATTTTTTTGATACAGTCTGTCTTCAGAAGAATTTCAATTATTGTGTCAACTTGTACATTAGTATTTCTCCAGGAAATCAGAGCTTCTGTTTCTCCAGTATGTAAGTATTCAACAGCTAAATACTCGGTTATCGCATAGGTATTTGCCTGGTTTGGGTAGTTATATCTATATACCATTCCGGGATCAATAAGAGCAGGATCTTTTGCGTTAAATAATGCCCACCCTAAAGCAGTGTTAGTTAAGGAGCCGCTTTTTAGCAATAATTTTAATTCATCCATATTCATGGAGATAATTACATCGGTTAACCATGAAATTTGTCTTTCATTTAGAGCCTCTTGAATTTTGAGATTTTTATAATTTATATAATTTTCAGGAATTGCCCAACTACGACTATAGTCAAGTAATTCCTTAAACCTTTCCTGTTTAGTATGATTGAATGGGGATAGTTGAGAGGACAGTGCGTCTATGTTAGCGGGAACTTTCACCTCTCTTAATAGTTCAAGACTTTCTTGATATATTTTTTTTGAAGACCGGTGTTCGGAAACAATAAAGAGGTAAATTCCAAGTGGAATACTTAGAAAGACACCAATGGCAATCAATCGTATAATGCGCTTTTTCTTGTTACTAAGTCGTTCTTCCATCGCAAAGCCAAGCTCTGTTCATTCTATAGTTGAATGATGCTTGTGTACAGAATCTTCTCTGCTTGCGTCACTATATGGCGGCCTAAGCTCTGATTATCGCATGAGCGCCTATACGACCC
>JANQLF010000007.1 GCA_028280785.1 Planctomycetota bacterium | reverse complement strand
TCGTGGCATGCTTAATTTAAAATCATGCCGCAGTCTCGAAATCGAATTGATGGTACCACCTAATGTTAGCGTCAATTCTACTCCTGAAGCTGGCAACCAGTACAAGGCCTACGTTAAACAGTTGAGCAAAGCAAGAATTAGCCCCTACACCGAAGATGAACTGAAAGCGCTGGTTTCGGTTTCCGGCAACCATCGCAAAGATGGCGGTGAAGATGAAATTCAAGCAAGCATAGATGATCGCTTTAACTTAACCATCGACTTCGTCAAAGCACGTAAATTGCTACTGTATAACCCTGATGAAGGCGGCGGTGGCATTAAAATGTACAGTGTTCGTGACTATACATTGGAAAATGCAATTGCCCTACACATCGACAAAATCAATCAAGGTAACCTTGCTGAGAAAATGTACGCGGAAGCGAAAAAGCTCGCCGGCAAACGTTCATTACGTGGCAAGGCCATTCGCCTTCTCAAACTAGCGCTCAAATACAAACCGAGCCTGGTTGAGGAAGCTGAAGATAAATTAGGCAAAAAACTCAGCGATGAAAATGGTTGGGCTGAAATTATCAAACAAGGACGCGATGATTACGAGAAAGAAAAACAACAAGAAGAAGCGCGCAAGAAGATGCTCGAAGAAATGAAAAAGAAGAAAAAATAAAACCTAAAAGCCCGCCAGCTCGGCGGGCTTTTTTAATACCTATCTACCGCGCTGACGTCGCGCGATTTCACGATCTATCTCACGCTTTTCGCTACGCTTCTTCAAATCGCCGCGTTTATCTTGATGTTTTTTACCGCGCACCAAACAAATCGATATTTTGGCATAACCTTTGTAAAAATATAATTCTTTGGGAACCAAAGTTAAACCCTTAGTCTGCAAGGCACCACCAATACGCATCAATTCGCGTTTATGAAGTAATAATTTCCTGGGCCGCGTTGGCTCATGATTATGAACGCTAGCCTGCTTATAAATGCCAATAAATAAATTATATAACCACAGTTCACCATGGTGATCGAGGCGAGCATGCGTATCAGCCCACTGCACATCTCCGTTACGCAGGCTCTTAACTTCACTGCCCTGCAACACCAGGCCACACTGCCATTCATCAAGCACTTCAAAATCATGATGTAATTTACGGTTACGTAATATTTGTTTACGCACTTCGACGGCATCAGCTGGCGGCTTCTTCTTTTTCTTCTTAGCCACAACGACTCACGATTGAATAGGTGCTAAAAAGGCGCGCACTAATTCTGGATCCTGGCAATCTGCTTCTCCAAGACGGCCACGTTCACAGGCGTCTTCAATCAGGATCAAAGTAGGAATGCGTTCTAAGTGCCATTGAGGATGCAATCGATACGGATGATCGGCCTGATCTTTCCACTCACTGCGCTCACCTACTGGGCATTCATAGAGGGTTAAGTCAGGCCGTATCTGTGTACATAAACTTCTAATGATAGGATCTGCAATAACGCAATCCTTGCACCAGGATTCACCCGTACCGGGATTCTCACTACCAAAAAACAAGAACAGCGCAGAGCCCTGTTCATTACATAGCTCTTGCCATATGTTTTCAGTCTCTTGTGGGTCAGAACAGCGCTTAATTCCCATGTTTGCGCAGTCTTTGACCTAGTTTAGCAAAGCAAGCGGTTGTCTGCTTTTCGGGCTTTTAGACTGCTAGTAGAGCCTTTGAGGCCTGCTTGTTCGCCATTGGCGGTGGTTAGCATTCACTTTCAGAACAATTGCTAAATTTGGCCTTGTGAAGCAATGCACAATGCACCAAACTATGCTAAGTTCCCCAGCTTGTTGACCTTGTGGCTTTCAAGCTGAGAATGAAGTGTGAAGGTAAACCCTAGGAATCCTCACTTATGAGTGGCCAATATTCGGCTGTTTTAAGATCATGTGATGGACCGAGCGTGAATGCTGTGGTGACGCTCCTGGGTCGTGCGTTTAGTTTAAAAGAAGCCACCTGTGCCAATATCGTACAAAGCGCACCTATCATTCTTATTGATGGTCTCGAAGCAAAAGAAGCAGCTGCTGTTAGCTTGGTTTTACGAGCGCTCGAAGTAGCCGGTGCTCAGATGGAATACATCCCACAAGATAGTGAAGATTTGCCAAAAATTGACTGGCCAAAAAAACCAGCCTTATTTAAACAAAAAATACCCTCTTTAATTGCGAGTTATGAATTACCACTTACTGCTGGTGGAAATAATTTTAATTTAATAGATTTATTATTAGAGCGCATTGGTGGAGGCGCTGCTGCTGGCACTGCAGCACCTGCTCCTGCTGCTGCTGCTGCTCCCGTTGCTGAATCAACTGAATCTAATCGCTTGAGCAGCGTCAAAGAATTTACTGGTTTAAATTTACCAGAAGTGACTCCTTTTAGCAATGTGGCACTATCTGACCCTGAAGCCAGTAGCTCAACTATGCCGGCTGCCAATACCACTGATGATGTTGGCGCACGTATGAATGAATTATTTGGTGAAGACGACGAAGAGTTAGTTCCTTCTTCTGGCCAAATTACCAATATTTTAGATAAATTATTACCGGACGAAGAACCAGGCACTGGTCACATCAGTCACAATTCTTTAGCAACACCTATGACCACCGCGCCTGCAGGCGCCCCACCACCGCCACCTGCTGCAACACCACAAGGCCGCGTTGGCGTAAGTGCCAACGGTTCCGAAACCAGTGGCGCTAATCAAATTATTTCATCAGGCACCGGCAACTTCTCATTATTTTTATCCAAGATCACCGATGCTGGCCGTCGCGATAAAGCAGTGCCTATTATTGCCGAATTAGCCCACATCGAAAAAGAAGAAGCTGAAAAATTAGCTAAAAAAGTTATTATTCCAGTTTTACGCTCGGTCAGCCAAGACGAAGCCGAAGCCGCTAAGCACCGTTTCGCAGAAATCGGCGTGTTAGCGCGAATCAAAAACGGGTAGCGTTGAACACAAATGACCAAATTGGTCAAGTACATTTTAATTTTAGATGTCTTAACCGTTATTTCAGTTCTCATTCCCAGCTTATTCGGTTATGTCGGTTCCGAACAATATGAGTGGTCAATATTGTTTATAATTGTATTCGGCACTCCACTCGGTGTCGTGTTATCACTGTATTTGCTCTACGTCAAAAAAGTAAATAAACGACGGTAACTCACGCCGAGTTCTCGAGGCGGCGGCGACCGAGCTCCGGTCTGGCTATTTGCCAGAATTTTTTGAAACACAAAAAATAGGAAGCGACAACCGTCGCGGGGGAGCCCGAGGGGTTTACCCCTCGAAACAAACTAGTAGCTGCGGCCTAATTTGTTTTCCATGAAATTGACAAAGGCTTGGTTGACGACGCGGAAACCGCCGACAGACGGATAATTGCCGGTGAAATACCAGTCGCCTTTGTGATTGGGAATGGCTTTATGTAAACCTTCGATGCTTTGATATATAACTTTAATTTCGCCATCGAAGTCGGTATTGGTTGGTCTGATTAATTCTGCAATTTTATCAGAAACTTCTTCAGCCGTAAAGGGCTTATAAATCATCTGCACGTGATTAATCATCTCGCGGCTGTGAGAATCCATATAGGCCTTACATTTTTCGTAGCATTCTTGCAGGACTGCATCTTTTCCCTGTTCTTTAAGCAAACTACATGCCGCTTCAAAGGCGATAAATTTACGTAACTCGCTCATGTCGATGCCATAGCAATCCGGGTAACGAATTTGCGGAGCACTTGACACAACGATAATGCGCTTGGGATCCAACATGCACAGCATGCTCAGTATACTCTCACGCAAGGTCGTTCCGCGAACAATCGAGTCATCGATAATTACCAGATTATCTTGACCTTTTTGAATAATGCCGCGCGTAATATCATAGGCATGACGCACCAATTCACCGCGACCATTTTCTTCACTAATAAACGTTCGTAGCTTCGCGTCTTTTTGTGCCAATTTTTCCTGGCGCACATGTTGATTTAAAATATTAATCAGCGAATCATCATCGAGCTTATCCTGTTCGACCAATTCGTTGATTTTTCGCTTGCGCCATTCAGCTAATTTGTCATTCAAACCTTCTAGCAGACCATAATAAGAAACCTCTGCGGTATTTGGCACATAACTTACCACCACCTTAGATAAGTCTCGCTCCGCAGCATCAAGAACAGGGACAGCCAACTCATAACCGAGCGCTTTTCGTTCTTGATAAATATCACGATCATTGCCGCGGCTAAAATAAATACGCTCGAAGGTACACTGCGCATTTTCCTTCTGCTCTTTGACCTGCACCATATCAACACTGGCATCAGGTGTGATAATTAAGGCATGGCCGGGTTGAATTTCTTTGATATCGCTCGAATCATTAGAGAAACAGGTTACCAATGCCACACGTTCAGATGCGCATGCCACAACCTCATCATTTTCATAATAAAAACCTGGGCGAATGCCGTGCGGATCACGATAAGCAAAAGTAAGCCCATGGCCGATAATACCGCACATAAAGTGCCCACCATCCCAGGCCTTCGATGCATGTTGCAGCACGCGCTGCATGTCGATTTCTTTACCGACTTCTTTCATTAACTCCGCACCATTTAATTTAGTTTTAGCGCGCAAGCGGTGCATAATGGCATCATTGGCAACATCTAAAAAGTGGCCAATTTTTTCCATGACCGTGACCGTATCAATAGATCCAATCGGATGCTGCCCGAGACCAACCAACATATTAAATATTTCTTCGGTGTTGGTCAGCGTAAAATTACCAGCCATCATCATACGACGCGTAGCCCAATTACTGTTACGTACAAACGGATGACAAACGTCTATTTCATTACCACCGTGAGTACCATAACGCAAATGGCCTAAATAAATTTCGCCCAACCATGGATAGTGCTTCTTCAATTCATCATCACTGCGTTCACCATTAAGGCCACGCATGTCTTTATGGATTGAATGCCACAAGCGATCTAAGCTGCCACTGCCCGCCTCACGACGACGTGACATATATTGCTCGCCGGGATCCATATCCAGTTTAACAACGCCAGCACCTGCACCGTCTTGGCCACGATTGCGCTGCTTTTCCATCAACAAATATAATTTATTCAAACCCCATTGAGCCGTGCCATATTTTTCACGATAATAGCTCAGTGGCTTTTTTAAGCGAACAATAGCAACACCACACTCATGTTTGATCGGGTCGCTCACGCAGTTCGCTCCTCCAGCTCTTAGCTGTGTTTCGAGATCTGTTCACAGCCCATAAACGGCTGCAACACATCTGGGATACGGACACTACCGTCCGCTTGTTGATAGGTTTCTAAAACGGCAATGACCGAACGCGGTAAGGCTAGTCCAGAACCATTTAAGGTATGCACTAAATTAGGCTTAGCCCCAGCTTCGGGACGGTAGCGCAACTTAGCGCGACGTGCTTGGAAATCAGTAAAGATTGAACAGCTACTGACCTCTAACCAGGTACCCGTACCGGGGCTCCACACTTCGAGATCATAAGTTCGTGCTGAGCTAAAACCGGTATCGCCAGTACATAATTCTAAAATGCGATAATGCAGACCGAGACGTTGTAATAAGGTCTCGGCATGACTGCGCATGGTTAATAAATCTTGCTCAGAGCGTTCTGGTTGCGTTAACCAAACCATTTCAACTTTATCAAACTGATGCATGCGCGTAATACCGCGCGTGCCAACACCTGCTGCACCGGCCTCACGTCTGAAACAAGGCGTGTATGCAGTGAACTGCATCGGTAATTGCTCGGCTTCTAGAATTTCACCAGCCAAATAATTCGTAACAGGCACTTCAGCGGTTGGGATTAAATATAAATCATCATCAGTGCATTTATATAATTGATCGCCAAATTTTGGTAACTGTCCGGTACCCTGCATGGCTTCTGGAGAAACCAACAACGGCACACCTAACTCTGTATAATTAAACTCTTCGACCAAGGTTTGTAGAAAATAATTAATTAATGCCCGATTTAATCGAGCGCCTAATCCTTTATAGACAACAAAACCACTGCCACTTAATTGTGAGCCACGCTCAAAATCAATGATATCAAGTTCCGGCGCCAAATCCCAATGTGCTTGTGGTGCAAAATCAAATTCGGCAGCTGAACCCCAGGTATCAACAACCCGGTTATCATTTTCATCTTTGCCAACGGGAACTGATTCTAAACACGGGTTCGGGAAACCCAATAATTGGTCAGTTAATTCATTCTCTTTATCACTGCGATCCGCATCGAGTTGCTTAGCTTCTTCACCCAGCAATCGTGCATGTTCGCGCGCCTCATTGATGTCCCTACCCTCTTTAGCGGCCTTACCAATCGCCTTACTCGCAGCATTTGCTTCAGCGCGTTTTGATTCGGACTCAGTCTTAAGTCGGCGCACTTCGCTATCGAGTGCTAACAAGGCATCTACATCTACGCTTAATCCACGACATTGCCAAGCGTCAGCAAAACGCTTTGGGTCGGCGCGCAGTTGAGTCAAATCGATCATCGATCCTCTTTTCCGATGCGGGCTCGAAGTCTATTTGTCATCCTCAGTGGGCAAGGACCATGGCAACGACAAATGATCGAGAACCGTCTGACCTATTTCGTATAATTGTTGCTGAGCCGTTTGTAAATCAGAATAATCTGGAGCCGACCAAACGAGACCCTTGGTAGAATCACCATCACCGCGAAGATCCCACTTACTCTGCACCACAATATCCCCTGCTTGCGCATAATTTAATGCATCAGCATGTGGACTAAGATAAATCACCGCATCAACCCAGGTTCGCGCTTTGTTAACGAGATCCTGTCCGGCCTGTTCCAAATCACCGGCACCTTCTCGCAAACCAGCAGAGTCAATCAGCTGTAACTGCCAACCATGTATTTCTGCTATTGCTGCCAATAAATCCCGCGTTGTTCCAGCATGCTCACTGACAATAGCACGTTGATGACCACACCATGCATTCAGCAAGGTACTCTTTCCGGCGTTAGCGGGACCGGTAATTAAGACGAGTGGCTGACGAAACCATAATTCATGACGCTCGCTGCTATCCATCAATGGCAGCGCCGCTGTATGTGCAATCCGAGCATAATCAGACCAAGTTTGATCGGTCTTCCCTTGAGCATTTTCACTCAGGCCATGACTTATGAGAGCATCCGAAACCGCCGCACGAATGCCGACCCCACCGTGGCATTGCAATTCCAATAATTGTTCAGTGATACGTAAAACCACGACTTCATCGACCAGGCGGCCATCACCATGTTTAATATGAGAAAAGCAGGCACGTCCCACGGCTGGTAATGGTGCTTCAATGACAGCCTGATCAGCATCACATTGCACAATTGCAATCGCAGCTGGCGCAGCAGGTGTTAACCACGTAAATTCAGGCATCGTGACCCCAGCAAAGCGCATTATCCTTCCATAGCAATGGACGATCATCTGTTGCCAATGCATCCCAACTAAATGAATTTATTAAATCGCCAGGGTTAATTGCCGCTCCCTGCACCCCCAAATTCAAACCTTGTGATAAAACACCGATAAATGCTTCAGCAGTGTAATGCTGTTTAATAATATCCCATGCGATGCTTTTGTGATATTTAGCTAATTTCTTATCATTCTCTTCCAACAATAATAAATGATGTCGATAAACTGGGCGTGGATAATGAAGCATCTCTTGTAACGCAATTTGCATAGCTGTACTCGGCATCAAATCACGGCCACGAATAACGCGATTAACACCTTGGGCTGCATCGTCGACCACCACAACTAATTGATAAGCGAAACTACCATCTTTACGCCGTACGATTGGATCGCCCATTTCTTGAAAAGGATTCTGACTTAAATCAGCACCGGACTCATCAATAATAGAAATATTTTTATCCGCTAATGCGACACGAATGGCCGCGTCATTCTCGCGCCATTCTTGTTTACTGAGTCGCTTGTGACGACAGGTACCTGGATAACGCCAACTGCCATCAACAGCTTGTTGCCCATGCGCTTTAATTTCTTTGCGCGTACACGTGCAGGCATACAGACAGCCTAATGCTGCCAATGCATCCATAGCAGCCTCATAGCGATGCTGTTGCTCAGACTGATATTCTAATTCATCCCAATCTATGCCTAACCATGTCAATGCAGCGAGCATCTGTTCTTCATAGGCAGGCTTGGATCTGTCAGGATCGAGATTTTCTAAACGTAAAATAAACCGTGCTTGCTGTTGTCGCGCATCCAACCAAGCCAATAACGCAGCTAATAAAGTTCCTGGGTGAGCATCACCGCTTGTTGATGGTGCATAGCGACAGACATGTGCATTCATGAATTATTGGTAATGGTGATAGGTCGTTTCTGCTCCGCCACCAGTTTCCTGCCAACACACACAGCCAGCATCACCACTGCCATTCACAAAAACATAAACAACACCACCATCACCTAATCCAAAATCAATTAAATCACCGGCAATGCGATGGTGAAATTCAAGCGGCTCACCAAAGGCACCTTCGACATCCATTGGTGCATTCGACCATAATGGATAACCACCCATCTTACTACAATCACATCCTAATTCATCGACCATATCAACCCAAGCATCTGATGCTTCGAGATCTAAACCGGTTGGATCAACATCTAAATCAACTGGCTCTTCAATTTCTTCACCAAACACCAGTTTTAATCCACGCCAATCACCAGGACAAACACCCTTAATAATAGACAACTTCACTTCATCTTTAGGAACTATTAAAACGGCATTATCACCAGAACATGGTTTATAATCAAAGGTATCGACAGGCGTACTGCGATCCAAAAAAGTTAAAACCATTTTATCAGAATCTGGAGCAAGCGGCAACGCAGATATCAATGCCATAGCATTGCCCGTTCTTTCACCCGTTGGTGTTTCAACACCTGACTTGACGTGACCACCCAATTGACCAATTGCTTCTAATGGCTTGTTTGCTCTGACCAATGTACGGCTGATTGCCATAGACCATCTCCATAAAAGGGCGCAGAATGCGCAAACCCAATTGCTTGGCAAGGCTAGAATGGACAGATACGAGCCCATTACTTGCTGGCAGCCTTATAAATGCTTGGCACAATCAAACGAGCCTATGACTGCACCAGAAGGACATATAAGCCAACAGGATCTCATCGCCTGCCATTGCTGCGGACTCGTACAACAACTCCCAGAAATCCCCAAACATCATCACGCTCGTTGCCCACGTTGTCATAGTGGCATTAAGCGTCGGCAGGGAACACCACATATCTGCATGTCCTTCGCCCTCACTGGCGCCATGCTCTATCCTTTCGCTATATTTTTACCAATCATGAAAGTCGACCAGCTGGGACATCAACACACGTCTAGCATTTGGAGTGGTTGTGAACAATTACTCAGCAATGGTTACTGGTTGACCGGATTAATTGTGGTTACCTGTTCTATTATTTTACCAATTTGTAAATTATTAGGTTTAATCTTAATCTGTAGAAAAACATTTTTGCAACAACGTCATAAAGTAAAAACCTATCACTTTATCGAACTCACCGGTCGCTGGGGTATGCTTGATGTTATGCTCGTCGCCGTACTCGTCGCCATCGTAAAAATTGGCAGCACTATTAATATTCACGCTGGTGTCGGGCTCAGTGTATTTTGTATTTGCGTTGTATTAAGTTTATGCGCGAGTGCTTTTTATGATCCACATATGATTTGGAAAAATAACAATGAACAATCCTGATGTCGTTCAGTCAGAAATAATTCCCAAAAAACCATTCCCATGGTGGATACTCCTGCCCATCGTCACCGCAGTCATTATTATCAGTATGAGCACACTGGCCCTCGTTCAGGTTGGACCGAAAATCACCATAGAGTTTCCAGATGGTCATGGCATCAAAGTAGGCGATGCGCTCAAGCATCGTGGTATTGTTGCAGGTGAAGTTACCGATGTTGCTTTAAATGCGAACACCAAATCAATTAGCGTTGAGGTGCGACTTGAAAAAGATGCGCATTTCTTAGCGCGCAAAGGCTCGCGTTTTTGGATAGTTCGTCCAACTCTGTCAATTTCTCAGATTAGTGGAGCTGACACCATTATCGGCGCTCGTTATATAGCAGTCGCACCAGGAAGCGGTCTGAAACAATTAGATTTTATCGGCCTAGAAACCGAGCCGCCGATTCTCAACCGCGAGCCCAATGGCTTAGAAATTATTTGCCAAGCTCATTTCCGCAGTGGCTTACGCGCTGGAGCGCCAGTACTTTATCGCCAATTTGTCATTGGCCGTGTCGTTTCGGTTGACCTTGCCAGTGATGCCAGCGCCATTGAAGCACGCCTCTATATTAATGCTGATTACACTGGTTTAATTCGCGACAACACGGTATTTTGGAATGCTAGTGGATTTACCTTTAGTGGTGGCATTATTGGTGGGCTACAATTAACCGTCGATTCTATCGAAACGCTCCTCTCAGGTGGCGTTGCCTTAGCCGTTCCAAGCAAACCAGGAAGACAAGCTAAAAACGGTCAACGATTTACGATGCATGCCACTGCTGAGGAAGATTGGCTTAAGTGGAGTCCAAGCATAGAGGTGTTTAAACAACAAACCCGCATTCATGCCAGTGATATTCCAAACGTGCTCGCTGCAACAAGCCAATGGCAAGAAAAAGGATTTTGGGGTAATAAACAATTACGTCGTCAGGGTTTTTTAATATATACCAATAACGGACTACTTGGACTTAACACATTACTGCAACCAAAAAATGACACGGCTGAATTAGTTATCGATAAACATAAACAAAGTCTTGGCTCTATTCTCTGGCAAAATGAAAACCTTGCTTTGATAAAAACACAAGTCCCGCGAATACCCTGGCCTAAAAACAGATTCCGTTTTGCTGATCAGCCAGAAGATGCCTATGTCATATTAGACGGTACTCGCAATAAACATTTACCTGTGGCTCGCTTTAAAATTGTCGATGGTCAATGGCGTTATGAACAGAATGGGGTATTGGATAAATCATGGCACGGCGCACCGGTTATTGCAAAATCAGATAAACAACTCATCGGTTTTTTAAGCGCTGATGATTATCACATTGCGGTGATACCACTGCCGAAAACCTTATCCGATCAGCTCGATTAATTACTCACCAATTAAATTAAGCCACACATAATTTTTGTAGGTGGTGCGGACTTCTATCCAATCGCCCACTTTATCGATTTTTTTGATACCTTGTTCATTGTCCCAACCATAGACGAGTTGGAATTCACCATTGGGCAGCGTGCGAACTGAAAACATTGGCAGCAGCCCGGTTTCTTTAGCCAAGGCATTCAAACGATTCACCTCTGCGCTCACTACTTCAAACGTGTCCTTACTTAAAATGACGATGTACGGACCGGGTGTGTAGCGACTCTGTTCGACGACGGTGAGCGGCTTGTTCTGCACCAATTCAGTCGCCACCTCCCGCGCAGGTCCTTCCTGGGCCTGGGCCCAATGCGTATGGGCATTCACAAAAACTACCCGAATTTCGTTCTTGGGTCCAAGATCATAATGGACTGTCCAAAACAGACGCCCATCCTTGTTGATATCCAACGGTTCGACCACCTCGCGCGGATTACCCCAGTCTAGCTTCTTGAGCTCTAACTTCATGTCAGCAATAGACATAACTTGACCCTTGGCCAACGGCTCTCTTGGGTCATCGCAAGAAGCAAGTAAGCAGATACAAGCAAGACAGATCCAACGCATATGGTCAATCTAGGTCCTGGTTGCAGTGAACAAGTCAGCGCCCTAAGCATGCGCATCAATAAGTGTCAACAGGAATGACAAAATCCCGCTATGCAGACAGCGGAATTTGGCATCATGCGTGCTCAAAGAGGGATATGAAATACACCCAAGGCTTCCAAGTTAACTATTCATTCGATCTGCACTTCACGGAAGATGTCTTTGCCACTGGTAATGATTTGCTGGCCGAAGTCATGGCATCAGCGCATCCTAAACAACCAGCCCGCGCTTTGGTCTATGTTGACAAGGGCGTCGTTGAGGCAGATCCCGAATTACCCAACCGTATTCGCCAGTGGTTCCTCAGCCACCAAGATCAACACGTTCAGCTTGCCGCCATGCCCTTCATCGTTGAAGGCAGTGAAGCCATTAAAAATGACATGGCCATTATTGATCGCGTAGGTCGTCAGGCACTGGAACACAACATCTGCCGTCACTCCTATGTCATCA
>JANQLF010000255.1 GCA_028280785.1 Planctomycetota bacterium | reverse complement strand
TGAACAATGGAATACGGTCACTAATAAAGAATACCTGCCAGCAATTAATTTTTATAAATGGGAAGAATTGTCCAAGCGTGGTGAGTATGAAGAGCTCTTGCGGCAGATGTATTACAAGCACCGCTCCCCTGATGATTTAGTGCGTAAAAATATCAGACATCAATGGTCAATGTTTCTTAATCGATTAGCTTTTGCAGGTGAAGATGATTTGATACGAGAATTTATCAATTTTAGGCAAGTTAATTTTCCAGAAAGTAGACTCTTTAGTAATAACATTCTCAGAGCATTATCGGTTGTTGGTGAAGCAAATCGTGCAATTGAAATGTTCCCCGAGCAGGACCTTATCGTTGTGTCTGCACTCATAGAAATGGGTGAGTATCAGCGAGTTATTGATGATTATGCACATATGCGCAGTAATGTCGCTACGGCATTAGTTTATTCTGGTCAATATCAACGGGTAATTGATGAATTTAAAGGACAAAAGGAGCAAGTATTTGAAGCTTATATTGGCCTGAATAAATTGGATGAGGCAGCAGCGTTTTTTGCCGATAATCCACATTATTCGCGGCGCATTGCTCACCACAGAGGGGAAGTGTCCTCTGATGATGAAATTATAACGAGCCTGCCTCTGATTTTTGATGTCAAACTTGCCGAAGTTTTGGATAAATATTTTGCTAAACAGGCCACCTTAGCGGATGTTCAATCTGTCCTCGAAACGGCGAATGGTTATACCAAGCAAAGCGTATCTCGTTGTATGCAAATCTTTCTATTGGCAGATGCGTTGGCACATTGGGAAGGCCGGCCGGAGCGATTAAAGAAAACCTTAGATAAAATTTGGAGAGAAAAACGCCAGACGATTGGTATGCGCCTATGGTACGGTGTTGGCGTGATACTCGGTAAAATTGATCGCGAGGCATTTTTAAATCAACCGCGTCGTGACTGCTCAAGTGGTGATTACTATTTGTATGAAGCCATGCGTGAAGACTTGTATGGCAGTAAGGCCGAAGCAATAAAAGCCTATCAAGCCTATATCGATGCACCAGATTTCACCAAATATGGCAACCGAGCTATAAAGCCTTTCGTTGCAGGTAGAATGAAGGCGTTGCGCTAATGTTTTTCAGCTGATTGCCAGAGCATTTCCCACATGTAACGCATCAAGCAATTGAGCTCAGCACTTTCTATTATGAGTGTGTAGGATTCAGCGGTTGAAGAACAGACGGCAATTTGATTGTCAAATAAATACAAGCTGGCGATATTATCTAAAGGCGGACGGTTGAGGTAGCGTAAGCGTCTGAGGTTTTTGCTATCACCACTTAAGAATTCTTGGTCAACTTCACGCGAACGAATGCGTAGGGCATTTGACCAGATGCCGGCTTTTATGCGTCGTTGTACATAATCCGCTAAAAATGTCTCTCCGAGCGTTTCAATAAAATCATCAGCAACTCCAATATAGCGATATTCTTTATCCTTACATTTTAATAAACGTTCGTGCACTTCTTGAAAGCCGTCGCGTCCTTCTCTAAAAAAAATTACCGGCCTTTTCCCAGATTTGCTAAATAAGGCTCCGAGTTCGGGAAGGGCAGCTTTGAGTTGTCGTTCTTGCTTGCGCAATAAGTCGAGTAAATCGCGTGGTGGTTTAGCGTGATAGGTTTTCCTGCCACTTTCTTCAAAACAGGTGATGAATCCTCGTGTTTCCAGTTCTTCGAGTAATCCGTAGACGGTAGGACGTTTTAAACGGGTGCGCAGGGCAATATCGGCAGGGCTAGCTGAACCAAGTTCGAGTAATGCGAGGTAGGCGGTTTGCTGTTTTTCGCGTAGTCCCAATTGGTTTAAGCAGGCTTCAGTTGCATCCATGGGCGCATAGTGTCTGGAATTTTCAACAACAGCAAGTGTTTATAAGTATATAAATAATATCAACTTATGAAAACAATGTAACACTATGTCAGGAATATGTGGCAATTGAAATCAGCGGGACCAAGCTCTCGCACGAATGTCTGCTGCTGCTTTTATCTTGATTCTTTCTTCTGCTGTTCTGCACGCGGCTTGGAATATCCAAGCAAAGCGCAGGGAAATGGATCTCAGCGGTATCTTTTGGGCTACGCTTGTGATAGCTATTCCATTATTGAGCTGCTTATTTTTGTGGCCGCAGATCGCGAAAGATTTATTAAATGTGTGGCCATGGTTACTCGCAACGGCGTTATGTCAGACAACTTATTACTGCGCATTAATTCAGGCTTATAGACTTGGCGAAGTTTCAGCGGCTTATCCATTTATGCGCGCCATTCCGATTTTACTCACCACCTTCATGGTTTTATTAGTGAGTAGCGACGCTTGGGAACAGACGCCGTTATTGGCATTGGCAATAGTTGCGGGCGGTTGTTTATTGCTGTGCAAAGGTGAAAAATCGCAATCAATGTCACGGGCAACCTTTGCTTGGGCTCTGCTCGCTGCTTGCGCGATAACTGGTTACCACTGGATTGATGATTCCTGTATCCGTTACCTTGCGGATCGGCATGAAACGGCTGCGATTACATTGGTCTATGCGATGGGCCAATGGACTTCTATAGCGATCTGTTTGTTTATTTTTGCCCGAATAAAAGGGGTGCGTATTCGACCTGTCCAAGTAAATGATTTTTACATGGGTCTTGGCATTTTTAGTTCTTATGGATTGGTTCTGGCCGCTATGCCGCTATGCGAAAACGTTGCCTGGGCAGTCGCTTTTCGTCAATTAAGTATTCCTATAGCCGTGACCTTGGGTGTTGTGATTCTTAAAGAAGGCATTTCGTTAAGAAAATTAGCTTCTGTAGCATGCATTAGCTGCGGTTTAATGTGGGCTGGGTTATCTGCCTGAAGAAATAGAGGAAATAAATTAATAGGCCTCTTGGTAGAGTTTTAATGCTGCTGCTTCATCGACTTCAACCGGATTATTAGTGAGTAATCGTGTTTGCAGCATCGCATCTTGAGCGAGTTCAGGTAATTTTGCTTCCTCAACATCCGCATCTCGTAAATGACGAGTAACGCCGCTCGCATCCATTAATTTAATCATGTGGCCGATAAATACTTCGGTTTTACTGTTATCATCACCGCTTAACGGGCCGACCAAAACTTCGGCTAATTCTGCATACTGTGCTGCGGCCGCACTTGCATTAAAGCGTAAAACAGGTTCAAGCATCAAAGCATTGCTGAGTCCGTGAGGAATGTGATAGCGCGCACCGAGCGGATAGGCCAGTGCATGGACCGCTGCGCATGGGGCATTGGCAAAGGCTTGTCCTGCCATGCATGCACCAAGCAGCATGGCTTCACGGGCTTCGCGATTATTTCCATCATTACAGGCGGTGATCAAATTATTACTGAGTAAGCGTAATGCTTCGCGTGCAAGATTATCGGAAATAGGATTCTTTTTATGTTTGGTCGTGTAGGCCTCAATTGCATGGACCATTGCATCAATGCCAGTTGCTGCGGTTGATCCAGACGGCAAGCCAATGGTTAATGCAGCATCAAGAATAACGTGATCTGCATACAGCTGCGAAGCAACAATACCCATTTTAGTAACAATAGAGTCGGGCTCTCCGGTACTAACAATGGTAATGTTGGTGACTTCGCTCCCAGTTCCTGCAGTCGTGGGCACTTGAACTAAAGGCAATCGTGTTCCTGTTACCTTATCGATACCATACATGTCTCGGATGTTTTGCTCGCTATTAATGAGAACTGCAGCTATTTTTGCTACATCCATAGATGAGCCGCCGCCAATGCCAATAACCACATCGACATTAGCTTCGCGTGCCTGCTTAATGCAGTCCATCACGATAAATTCATGAGGGTCGGGCATAATGCGATTAAAAATACTAACATTAAATCCTGCGGTACTGAGTGAATCTTGTATGGGATCAATAATACCACTGCTACATAAGCCTGAATCGGTAACCAATAAAATATTGCGTTGCTCAATCCACGAAGCCAATAATTTTCCAAGTTTTTGAGTGGCGCCCCATTGGGCGTAAATGTTCGGTACTGTTCGAAAGGAAAATGAATTCATGTTTAGCCTCGCTCAATCACCAATTGCACTACATACATATTTAAGCTCAAGGTATTCATTAATGCCATGATGAGAGCCCTCGCGACCAAGGCCACTTTGTTTAATCCCACCAAAGGGCGCAACTGCGTTTGAAATTAAACCAGTGTTATGACCAATCATGCCGTATTCCAAAGCCTCGCTTACGCGAATGGAACGCGCATGATCTCGCGTATAAAAATAGGCAGCAAGTCCATAAATGGTATCATTGGCTTGTTCAATGACTTCCTCTTCGCTATTAAAGGTAAAAATAGGTGCGAGTGGCCCAAAGGTTTCTTCGTTGGCGATGCGCATGTCTTTGGTGACACCAGTGAGGAGTGTCGGCTGAAAAAAGCATCCGCCTAATGCGTGACGCTCACCGCCCAATTGAATTTCCGCACCTTTATCGACCGCGTCAGCGATATGTGCTTCAACTTTTTCAACGGCAGCTTGATTAATCAGGGGTCCAATGGTGACATTTGCTTCAGTGCCGGGACCAACTTTAAATGCTTTAATAGCATCGGCTAATTTATTGGTAAAAACATCAGCAATATTTTTGTGAACATAAATGCGATTAGCGCAGATGCAGGTTTGTCCAGCATTGCGATATTTTGAGGAAATGGCCCCAGCAACAGCGGCATCTAAGTCGGCGTCATCAAAAACAATAAATGGTGCATTGCCGCCTAATTCCAGCGATAATTTTTTGAGACTTGGTGCGCATTGAGCCATTAATAAACGACCAACTCTAGTTGAGCCAGTAAAGCTGAGTTTGCGTACGGTATTGCTCTCGCATAAAACCTGACCGATGCGCTGCGCATCACCAGTGACGACCTGTAAAACACCAGCAGGAATACCCGCTTCGATCCCAAGTGCCGCTAGCGCTAATCCTGAAAAGGGGGTTAATTCAGCAGGACGCACAATCATGGTGCAGCCTGCGGCTAGTGCTGGCGCAACTTTGCGCGTGATCATTGCCGCTGGAAAATTCCATGGGGTTATCGCAGCACAGACACCGATGGCTTCGCGTTGAACACTCATGCGCAAATTTTCTAAAGGAGCTGGGATAGATTCTCCGTAAATACGTTTGGCTTCCTCGGCATACCAATCAATAAAGGAAGCAGCATAAGTAATTTCACCTTTTGCTTCGCTTAATGGTTTGCCCTGTTCGGCACACATTATATCTGCGAGTTCATCTTGATGGGCTATTACTAAATCATGCCATCGTTTTAGGATTTGGCTGCGCTCTGCAGCCGTGCGCTGACGCCATGGCCCCAAGGCTTCTTGGGCTGCATTAATTGCTGACTCAATTTCTTGATGAGAGAGATCGGGTACACTGCCAATTTCTTGATTATTTGCCGGATTATAGACCTTAATATTTGCACCATCTGTAGCGCTGCTCCAATTGCCATTGATGAGACACTCTTGTTTGAACAATGTCGAGGTTCGCATGCTTGCTCCGTCCTTGACTGTTCAATATATTGAACAGTATTCTATAATACGAACGATAAGCATTGCGCGCTCAAATACAATGGAGGAATCCCTGGTGAGCCAGTCAATCAAATTGGTGCCTGCAGTTGAAAGAACGGGGTTGATTCTCGACTATTTAGCTGAGTCATCTAAACCAGTTAGCTTAGCTGATTTAGCGCGCAATCTTGAGTTGCCGAAAAGCTCGGTGCATGGATTGGTGCATACCTTATCTGCGATGCGTCTGCTGAGAGCGGTTGACGGAGATCGCTATGCACTCGGCCCGCATGTCTTGCATTGGGCTAACGCCATGCTGAGCGGGACGGATTTGGTCAGTGAATTTCATAACGTGTTGGCAGAGAATCGCAGCTTAGATAAATTTACGGTAACACTTTCTGATTTTGATCAGGGTGATGTGGTATATTTAGCTTGTCGCAATGCAGATGCACCCTTGGGGCTTTCCTTTCGCATCGGTATGCGTTTACCGGCGGTTTTTACTGCAACCGGTAAGGCTATTTTAGCATCCTTTAATAAAAAGGAATTGGATGCAGTACTGCCAAAACCGTGGCCAAAAGCGATGACTCAGCAGAGTGTGCGTTCACGTAAAAAACTCGAAGAGGACTTACATTTTGCCCGCGAACATGGTTTTGCTTTAGATAATGGTCAAGTACGCGAAGACATGTTTTGTGTCGGTGCAGCAATTACTAATAATGTTGGTCAAGCAGTGGCGGGCATTGCCTTATCTATGACCCGCTCAGAAGCTGACGAGAAAACAATTAAACGCCTTGGTGCATCCGTCACCACGATCGCCAAAAATTTATCGGCGTTCGTTTAACTAATGCCTGCCGTCCCAGTTGGCCATTTCGTTGAGCTTCATTGGTTTTTGCTCTAATAATTTTTCTGCTTCAGTAATAATAGTATAGGCGATTTTTTCTGCTTCACCTGGGGCAACGCGACTGGAGCCGGGTTCATAGCCACCCCAATAAAATTGATTGCGCGCTGATAAATACGAGAGGCAGTCAGTTGATAATTGTAAAATATACGATTTCAAAAACCCACAGGACGTTTTGACATGTGATCCAAGAATAGAGCTTAATTCACCGGGAACACCGGCAAACAATAATGGTCCGATGCCTAATAAACTAACGCAGGTGGTAACCGTATCGGTTGAGTCTTTCAAGCGCATTTCAAATTCAGGGCGCGCTAAGCGTAAATGTTCATCTTCAATCAGCACCGAGTCGTACATACGTTCAACTACGACTGTGCCGAGTCGTTGCCCCATGCGTTCAGCTTCGGCGAAGCCTGATTCAGGTTTGCGCGGATGCAATTCTCCAGCCGCGCCAAGTGTCGAACAAACCAAGGCGCCAGTGAAGGTTTCTTCAACGGTTTTACGTATAACACCTTGATAATCGGCGGTCACTAAATTTGAAGCATTGCCAACGCACAGTGGATGTGCCGTATAATTACTGATGATTGCTTTATATTTATTGCGTGTGCCTTTTTTGCGGAATGCTAGAATTCCGAGTTCTTCATCGGCAGGCTCGGTGGAACCGCCAGCAAGTTGTTTGTTCAGTGGAATGAATAAATGTTGACGATTAGGCAGGAAATACCTGCGATTCATGTTTTCTGGAACATAGGCGTAGTTATAATAGAGCTCGCATTCCTCGGCATTTTCTACAGCTGCTTTGGCGACCGTAATCGATTTTTCTAATAACATTTCTCGATAGGTGGCAGCCATTTGCGAGACTTCATCATCACCGGGCTTGCCGCGCATGCAGACGACGGGACCGGAATGCACGTGCGTTACGGTGCTAAATATATTATCAGCATCGATTCCAGTGGCTTCACCAATACGACTGCGTAAGAGTTCGATGTAGTCCTTGGTAAACATGATTAAATCATAGCAAAGGAGCAGTGCTTTTTGATCGCCGTCATCAAAAAACAGGCACGTAACCGAAATGTCATCGTGAACACCTTCGTTGGGATAGTCGGGTCCATAGCCGGCTAGAAGATGACCTAATTCAGGGTTGATAGTTTCTCTGCTTGCACCGCACAACATGGCAGCTTCCTTATGATAAATTGCACCGAAAAATTAACGGTTTCGATAATGGATACAATTACTTCTTGTATCTATGACAATGTTTACATCGCTATACAATTACTGAATCTGTATATGTGAAACTGGGTACCACATGTCCTTGCGTCGTTCTTTGTGGGCCATCTTAATCGCTGGTTGATCATTGTCGTCAATGATCGCGCAGTCGACTTCGACATAGCCTTTTTTAACCTGTTTAGGAATCTGCAGCGATTCTTTGAACGAGTTATAATCAGGTAACCATTTGCGAATATCGGCTTTAAAGGGGATAACCCATTGTTTTTTGCCTTGGCGTAGACGAATGGCTAAGCGATACGGTTTGTAAATAGGCGCAATACCTTTGTTGTCGATACAGACTTTAAACTGGGCTTTATCGCCGGATTTGACACGTAATGGAAAGATCATGTTATGGACATTAAAGCGGTAACCGATTTTCTTGTTAAATTCCATGATTTTATCCATCCATTTATCAGGAATATAACTCGACTTGGGCATGAACACACTGATGTGATACTTTAAGCCTTGGGCAATGATTTCGTCAATATCCCAGCCTTCTTTTTCCCAGTGACCAACAGTCCAACAAGTTTCAAAGGTGACCGGCGCAGTTTTCCATGCATCAACAACGCCATCATTCCAAATATCCATTGGATAACATTCTTGCATGTGATTCCAGCCATGACCATCGGGAACGACACCTTTAAAATCCCAGCGCATATCTCCATAGCAGTCTGCACGCCAGCCGATAGGACGGTTTTGTTTGGCTAAAAATTTATTGCCGTCAGTTGAAAGCATGCCAATGAGCGGGGTCTTTTTAAACGCGCGCATGTAAACCTTCATTAATTTTTCAGCTTGTGCCTTGCTGCAGTTTTCACCATTTTCACCACAAGCACCAGCATAGGCAGCGTCAAAGCTCTCGAGGTGTGGATGGCCATCGAAGTATTTGCCAAGGGCTAAAATATGCTCTCCAAAATGTTTTAAGTAGAGGGGGTCATTATTATGTATGATTGGATAACCACGTTTGCTTGATTTGCTGGCTAGGCGAGGATTGAGGTCTAAATACCAGTCTGGAACATTGTGAATACCAACATAAGGCTGCGTACGAATTTGCAGTGTTTGCCCACGCACAGCAGCAGCTTCAAGTGCGCCTTCAATAATATCGTAGCGGATTTTGCCTTTTTCAGGTTCCAATACTTTCCAGGCCCAGCGACAATAAGACATGCGTGTTGGTGGATATTTTTTATTTTTTAAATGCTTACGCGGTGGCTTAAACCAAATGGGACCTTCAGCATCATTCCAGCTTAAATCCATATTTGGCATATCACCTTCAAAGCGTTGAAAGGTGGTGGTACCCTTATGTGGATTATTTAAAAATTCATCACTGTATTCTGGGCGCCAGCGTTGGATGCTTTCGTCTTCGCCGTAGGCCTTTTGGAATTGTTTTAATGTAAGTGCCATAGATGGGTTCGCTTTATCTGAGATTGGTCCAGTGGATTGGCTTGCTAGTTTGATTTATGAGCCTTATCCGAGTCCCTGCGAGTGAGACAGTGGTATATACCAGTCTGAGTAAATTTCAACAAGCAAGGTGACCAGACTTGTCCAGAGCAGAACAGGTGAGATGTTTATGCTAGCTGATGAAGTGCAAAAGGCCTTGATAATAGGAAGATGGAAAACATGACTCAACGAAAAATGTATATGGATATTGATGGCGTGCTTATCGTGTGGAATGAAAAGTATCAATGTATTGAATTATCGCGTGGTTATGGGCAGCTCATGCGTTTTTGTAAAATCCATGACATACAACCGTATTGGTTGAGCCAATGGTGTCATAATCCAGAAACTTTAATTGGGCTAAACTGTTTATTGTGGCCAAGAACGGCTGGAACCATGGCCGAGCCGCAGATTCAAAGTTGGAAAAACAGTAAGGCCTCAGCGATCGATTATGACAGTGATTTTGTGTGGATTGAAGACGGTATTGATGATGACGAAATGGATATTTTGCGCAGTCATAATGCGACAGACAGATTTTTCTGGTGTCATGGCACTAATCCGGATGCGCTCCTGCATTTTATGGAATTTACCAGAAAGCGTTTGTCCTTACCGAAGATTGATAATTGGGAATCTGATTGGGATAACCCATTTGTAGCACCTCTACCTGAAAAATTTGAAGATGAAGTTGGGGGTTATTGTCGATAGCTTGTTTGTGAGGCCTTAACAGCAACGAAATTTTATTATGGCTAATAAAAAACCGTAACTATACGTCGTTACGGTTTTTTAACCAAGGCCAGTTAGATGTTAATTTATTTAAACCACTTACCAGATAATAAGTCTTTGTTGGCGGTAAGTAGGTCTTCGAGCAGCGGAGCCACATCGAATATTTCTTTGACGTGCGGATCAAGGAATAAGGCCTGACGCGCTGCGTCGCGATCGCATTCAAGTGCAGCAGTTATTGATAAATCGTGGATGGTAGTCCAACGTTCAACCAATGAATGAATAACCGGTGGGAGCTTAACCGTTTTACCACTTAGTTCACGGCCAGATGCGGTGACTTGTGCTTCGACGCAAGCATTCGCAGGGAGGCCTTCAATGAAGTTGCCGGAATTGAGCATATTTACGTAGCGTGTGTGCGGCTCGTCGGTGAAGAACGTCCATAATAATTCGTGGGCGTGTTCAGTGGTTAATAAATCTAAATCTTCAACCGGCCCATTTCCGTAAGTCCATTCCATGATGATTGGATGCGGTGTCGACCAAACTTGTTCTTCGCGACCTGGAATAATTGGTTTGACCTTTTCACGGTAGCCATATTTATCCATAGCACGATCGGTATAATGGAATGGATAAAATTCAGCGAGGTGGGTGTCGCCGGTTGACGGCCAGGCGCCAAGTATTTTATAAATATCTTGCTGTGTGGTAATATCTTCTTTATGGGTATCGAGTAAGTTATCTTCTAATTTGGCATCGGACTCTTGTGTAGCTTTGAGAATATTTTTAGTCTGATCGACACCTTTAATAACTAATTTGGTAACAAAGGATTGGTGATTAACGCCACCCATATCAATTTCGACATCTTCTTTGTCGCAATCAAATACGCGTGCGAAATAACTGTAAAGTTCATCGGCAGAATGACAGAGCCCCCAGCATGGAATATCTGAATGACGGGCCATCGCGCCGGTGACTACTGACATTGGATTTGAAAAATTAAGCATCAATGCATTCGGGCAGATCTCTTGCATTTTCTTAATGAGATTAACTACAACTGGAACGGTGGTGAGATTGCGCGCTAGGGCACAAGGTCCGAGCGTATCACCGATGCCAGTTTTAATACCGTATTTCCAACAGGCTTCAAAATTACGGTAATGAGCTTCACCGCCGCCAGTGGAAATTGATAAAACCACGACGTCGGTGTCGCGTAACGCTTCGTCTAAATCCAGGGTTCGAGTAATTTTAACATTGGTATTTTGCTGACGCGCAATTTTCTCAAGAAGATCACCAACAATTTTAAGTGGTTTCTCGCGCAAATCGTGAACACACATTTCAACATCGTTGAAACCGCCGACGATGAGCATGTCGCGCAGGACTTTGTGAACAAACTTATACGATGCACCAACACAGGTGATCTTCTTAGTACCAACTGATTCTCGTTTCATGCTATCTGGTGTAGCTACTTTATCGATGAGTTCCATCTGAGTTTCCTGTTTGGGGCTGATGGTGGTGCTCAGGTCTGGCTGAACTGTGTAACATAGTGGTATATACCGCTAGATGGTCGTTTCAAGGCGGATCTGTCCATGCTGGGAAGGAGTTTTAACTTGTGGTCCACTATTCCATTATAGTGGTATAGCCCGTCACTTTGACGAAATCACAGCGTTTACTCGGTATAATTGGCGGATTACAGGCCAATTTTCTTTTTCCTTAAATATATGGTATAGACCAAAAGAGATGCTATACTGCCTGTCGAGGGCTTATCTATGACGTTATTCTCGCTCAATCGCACGGTTTCTGTCCTGCTCAGTCTCATTTGTGGCGTAAGTATTGCCTATTCTGCGACTTGGGTGACGAGTCCATCGCACCGCGTCATGCGGACCGAGCAGTCTCCTGGCAAGACGGTCCTCTGGGATCCAGCAAGCAAAACCATTACTTTGTATGGTGCCAAGAATGAGTTTGTTGCATTTCAGATCGTTTTTGGTGATGCAGCAAAAGGTGTCGATGTTATTACTGAAACCTTAACAGGGCCTAGTGGAGCAACGCTCAAAAAGCCAGTATGTTTTCACGAGCACTACATGAATCACCCGGCGATATCACAATTGCAAAAAGGGAAGTGGCCTGCGGATGTTTTACAATTTGAGGCAAAGCGTAAGAAACTCGGGGCTCCACGTGAATACCCAGTTCAAATGGTGCCTCATGGTGCGACTAAATATGGTTTCCCGTTTGACGTGAAGGAAGGTGCAAACGAGGTCGTATTTTGTGAAATATTTGTTCCAGAAGATGCGACGTCTGGAAAATATAAATCGACCATCAAAGCGGGCAGCCAAACGCTTAAAGTTAATTTAGAAGTGTGGGATTTTGCTTTGCCATCTGTGAGTCATTTTCCACAGTTTGTGTATGTTGGTCCTGAAACGATTGCCTATTCATTTGGTAAAGGTCCCGGTGAAATAAAAAATATGATGCCTATTTTTGATTCTTACTTTCAAATGGCGCATAATCACCGCATTAGTTTAATGGAATTCATTGAATATGGCGTCGATTATATGAGCGCACCAGATCGTAAGTTTATGGATTATTACACCGGTGAGGCATTTAAGGGTCCTTTTGGTGCAGGCTTCGGTTATGAGTTGTTGCCGTTGGCTGGTGATATTTCATCGTGGAACACGCTGCTTAAAGAGAAAGGTTGGTTAAATCGTGCATTTGATAGTTTGGGCGATGAACCTGGCTCTAAAGAGGCCTATCAGCATGTCATTAATAAAGGGGCTGAATCGAAGAAAGAATCCGGTGGCCAAGTTAGACGTATGATTACTGAGCAATTTGTGCCATCTAAACCAGATTGGCCGCATTTAGATACCGAGGTAGATATTTTCTGTTCTGGTAGTGTCGCGCCTAGTACGATTCCAGACATTGAGAAAAAAGGTAACGTCGTGTGGACTTATAATGGTGGGCATGCTGGTACGGCATTAACTGATGTACCAGGACCAGGATTGCGTACTCATCCAATTGCAGGCTTTGTATCCGGTGCACGCGCGTGGTATTTCTGGGAAGGTGTCTACGTCGTTGATAAGCATAATAAATGGAAAAAAGAACGCAGGAATATTCGCAATAACCCCAAGAAATACTTAACTGATGTCTGGCATGTCTCGTTGAATTTTGATGAAGCAACGAAGCCATGGAAAAACGGTAAACTCTATCCAAAAGATTGGGCCTTGCGCCTCAATGGCGACGGCTTGCTCTTTTACCCAGGTAAAGATGTTGGTATTGATGGTCCGATCGCTTGCTTCCGGGTGAAGAATTTGCGCCAGGGTTCACAAGATTTTGAGTATCTTTATTTATTGGAAAAAATGGGTAAGGCAAAAGAAGCACGGGAAATAGTACTGCCGTTGCTTGGTTTGCTTACCGATAAGAATGCTGAATCACTTGACGGACAGTCTGCTAAGAAGCGTTTTGATTATGAAAAAGACGCAATCAAATGGGACGAGGCACGGATTAAGCTTGGCACCTTACTCAATAAGATAGGCGATAAAAAGTTACGCGCCAAGATAAAGCCATACAACCAATATCCAAACCCAGTGGGCCATCCAGACTTTTATAATGGAAAGCGTTACTAAGGAAATCCATTCATGATTAAACGGGTGGCGATGTGGAAATTGAAAGATCCAGAGCGGGCAGATGAATTCATCGCCCTCTTAAATCAGCTGGACGGCATCGCTACCGGTTTAAGCTCTATGGAAGCTTATAAAAATATTAGTAATTCTGTTTCAGCATACGATGTGCTTTTCTGTGGCTTATTCAAAACTGAAGAAGATTTACGTGCCTTTGAACGCGACTCCTTTCACGTCGACATTGCACAGCAAGTCAATCAAATGCGCATTACACGTAGTGTGGTTGATTGTATCGTCAGTGACCAGACATTGCTTGTAGATTAAATTTAGCGCTTACATAGAACCTTTGCTTGAACGTAGTCTTTTCTCAGTCTTTCACAGAATGAGGCGTTTGATTCTATAATGAGGAAATAATCCCGTGAAACAGAGTATTTTAGAGGTTACCGGTAATACGCCCCTAGTCGCTTTACATCGTTTAAGTGAAGGTACAGGCAGTTTGATCGCGGTTAAATGCGAATCATGGAATGCCGGCAATTCAGTGAAAGATCGCATTGCGCTTCGGATTATTGAAGACGCTGAGCGCGAGGGTTTGCTTAAGCCAGGTGATCAGGTCATTGAACGTACGTCTGGAAATACGGGCATTGGTTGTGCCATTGTTTGTGCGGTGAAGGGCTATCGCTTCACGGCGGTGATGAGTGAAGGTAATAGCATGGAGCGCCGCAAAACCTTAAAGGCCTATGGTGCTGAATTAGAATTAGTACCCCAGGTAACCGGAAAGCCGGGCATGGTCACCCATGAAGACTGGCTCGCAGTCGAAGAGCGCTCGCGTGTTATGGCCGAAGAGTCCGGTGCGTTTATGGTTGATCAATTTAATAGAGCAGGAAATCCGAATACGCATTATGATAATACTGGTCAAGAAATATGGACGCAATCAGAAGGCAAAGTGACCCATTGGGTAGCTAACCTAGGGACCGGTGGAACATTTATGGGTGTTGCCAAAGCGCTTAAAGAAAAGAACGCTGATGTTCAGTGCATTTGTGCGGAACCCAATAGCGCAGCATTCCTAGCAGGTAAAGAGGTAACCAACACCAGCCATAAATTACAGGGCACTGGTTATGCATTAACGCCACCGCCGTGGAATAAAGAATTAGTGGATGATTTTATTCAGGTAACTGATGAAGAAGCGGTCTCAGCGGGTAGGCGTTTGGCTAAAGAAGAAGGTATCTTAGGTGGATTTTCTTCAGGTGGTAATGTGGCTGCTGCATTAAAAGTTGCTGCCAATGCACCGGCAGGCTCCTTAATTGTGACGCCAGTTTGCGATACCGGCCTACGTTATTTAAGCACCGATTTATTTGAGTAATTTATCCGGCTGGCAGGTCTAACGCTGGTGGACGTGATTGTACCAGCATGCCACCGTCGACATTGTAAATTTGGCCGGTTAGAAAACTTGATTCATCCGAACATAAATGTGCCACCATAGCTGCGACATCGTGTGGTCGTGCAATACGACCGACGGGAATTTGTGCGCCTAAACCGGCCTCATAATCTTGATCAAGTTTTCCTTCTTCGGCAACGGCAACGGTGCGAACAGTATTAACACGCACGTTGTAGGGTGCTAACTCAAGGGCGAGTGCTCGGGTAAATGCTTCCATCGCCCCTTTGACCGTATCGTAAGGAATCATTCTACGATGAGCCTGAATGGCACCGTTACTGCTGATATTAATAATCGATCCGCTTTTATTTTTGGTCATGTATGATGCGCAATATTTGGATAGACATACAAAGGCATCAATGTTTTGTTGAATGAATACACTGAGATAATCATCACTCAGATCGAGGAAGTCTTGCTTGTAGGTTCCCGTTGGTCTGACTACTGCATTGTTCACGAGCACATCGATGCGTTGATTTTCTTGATAAATATCTTCAATACATTTTTTTAGCGCTGCTTTATTGGTGATGTCTACAGGGCAGCCAATTGCTTGATCATAGTTAAAAGATTCAATGCAGCTGTCTAATAATTCCTGATTGATATCGAGTAGGTAAACTCGGTAATTACCTTGCAGTAGTTTTGCTGCAATACCTTTGCCAACATTGCGTGCGGCACCACTGACAATGGCTACGGGTCGACTCATAGTAAATGCTCTTAAACAGAAACGGATTTAGTGATGGTAATGACGCCGTCACTGATGTTGATGCGATCACCGGTTTCAATGGCATCGATAAGTGATTCTTCAAAACCAAATGCTGAAGGCACATTCAGCAGCATAGCGCCTTGAATATGCACGGGTTCTGGTTTGTCGAATAAAATAGCGGATGGTGATTGATCAAATTTTTGCAATCGCCACATGCGTATCGCGTCACCGCTTGAGCCCTTACCGAAAGGGTAAATTAAAATTTTATTCTTTATGGTGCTGCCGTCGTATTCGGATCCAGGAATTTCAAAAGTACCGTTTTCGGTATTGACCATGCCCAGAAAGCTAACTGGAAAGGGGATAACCAAAGCTTCACCTTCGATTTCGCCTTTTACAATGGTAGTGCCCTGCAGTTTAATGACGTCATTCATGGTTTACTCCCATCGTCCGCTAATGGCTGCGTTGACACAACGTTCGGTGCTGCCGAAAAAGTTTTTCGTAGGTCGGATACAATTTTGTGAGTAATAAAGCAATTTCATCGAATTAGTGGCGAAATTACCCACGGTAAAATCAGGATTGTGAAAGGTGTGGTTAGGGCCGGGATTGCCAGGGTTCACCATCGGGCAGTTGTTTTGCAAGCTTACGCCTGCTTCTTTGAGGATATCAAGTTCGCCACCAGTTTTAGCCAAGTATAAATTCTGACAGGCAGTCATCAGCCAAACGGTTACGCCATCAGCAACTTTCTTCCCTTTAAATAATTCAGCGTATTTACGAATATCATGTATCGATGCATGTGGACAGCCGAGACAGATAAAATCAACCGTATCCGCTTGCGAACAATACTCATCGTAAATAGCTTCAATATCGACAGTATTAATTTCAAAGCATTGTTTTGGTTCTTGGCCTTGGAATGCTGCTTCAAGCGTTGGGGCCTCAGGGGTTACGCCGACAATATGGGCCATCGAAACAGCGCCACCAACAGCGATAGCGGCACTGAAACATTGCATTTCTTCTAAACTCATACGTGGCAAGCCGTCGAGTACGGGAACATCAAGGCCAGTAAGTTGGCCAATTAAATAACCAAGCGCTGAATAATCAGCAGAGTTACGCATTTTATGATTAATTTTAAATAAGTGCGTGCCGCGACGATTTTCTGGGATGTGCATGCCGAATTCGGGATAACGACCGGTTAAAGCTCCGTAAAATGCACTGATGCCATCGCGATTGGTTTTAACGCCTTTAAAAGAATTTAAAAAAGTAACCGCGCTGCTTTCAATCGATGCGATGTGCGCGCCGTATTGAAAATCACTTACGATATAGGGTGAGCAGGTGTCGATGTGAATCATGCCCAGCTTTTTACCAATTTGCGATTCCAGTTCTAATTCATCAAGGATATCACCAGTAATGCCTAATTTCGGATAAAGAGATTCGTCCATCTCACGACCTGATACCCAAGTGGTCGTTGGTATTTTTACTTGTAAGCCAGAATCAATTGCATCGGAAAGCACATCCTGTGATAATTCACCAGCGCCCCAAGACGAGCCCATGCCATCGATGTACACATAAGCATATTCGAGATCGATCATTTGTTTTGCTTCAAAGGTTTCGCCAAGTTGCACTAAAAAGCGCATAGCTTCTTGGACTAAGGGACCTTCGTCGCCATCGAGCATTTTTTGATCGTGTTCTGTGAGTGCGAGTACCATGAAATTGAACCTTTTTTATTGTACTTTCTTGAAGTGATTACCTTTAAACTGTGGAGGCCCATACTGCAGCCTCTCTTTGGTATATACCATAAAACTCAGCCATTGCAATAAAATTTAAAAACTTTAGCAAAATACGCTTATTTCAGCTGTCATGTAAGTATAGTATTTAAAAATCTTTAGGGAGATCACTCGCCGACTCTTAGATCCAGCATGGATTTTTTGATGGTCACAGCGAGTTGCATTCATAGTTTTTCCACTATGAGTGAATCAAAGTACGATGTTGTCATTGTTGGTGCAGGCCCAGTGGGTTTGGCTTGCGCAATTGCGTGTAAAAACCGTGACCTTGATGTTTTAATTCTAGAAAAGGGTGCAGTTGTTGAATCGATACGCCGCTTTCCGATTCACATGACTTGGTTCTCAATCACAGAAATGTTGGAAATTGGTAATGTACCATTCATTAATACGCAGATGCGTCCGACACGTGAAGATACGCTTGCTTATTACAATCATCTGGTTGAACACTTTGATTTACATATTCAACGCTACACCACGGTTGATGTAGTTGATGGTGAAGACGGTAATTTTACCGTGCACACCAATAAAGGAAATGTACGGGCAAAAAAAGTTGTAATAGCAACGGGTTATTTCGACCATCCAAATCGTTTACCGATACCCGGTGTCGATTTACCACACGTTAGTCATTACTTTGATGATCCATACCGCTATGCCGGTATGAATACAGTGGTTGTTGGTGGGGCTAATTCAGCTGCGGATACAGCGCTGAGTTTATTTCGTCACGCTGCTAAAGTCACACTCATTCATCGCGGTGAGGATTTTGCGAGTCATGTGAAATACTGGGTGAAGCCAGATTTAGAAAATAGAATTAAGGAAGGTAGCATAAACGCTTACTTAGGTCACGAGATAACAGAGATTACTCAAGAACATGTAAAGTGTACATCGCTTAAAGGTGGTGTTGAGCAAACTATTCCAGCTGACTTTGTGTTTTTAATGACTGGGTATCGACCTGACGATGCCTTATTACGACGTTGTGGCATTGAACTCGAAGAGGGGAGCATGAAAGCGCGCTGTAATGAAGAAACACGCGAGAGTAATGTCCCCGGCCTGTATTTAGCGGGTTCCGCAGCAAATGGCCTAGATACTGGGCAAATATTCATTGAAAATGCACGACTTCAGACAGAGCCCCTGGCGACAGATCTTGCTGCTAAACTTAATTAATTGGTGTTAAAGTTTCTCCCGAAATAAATTCACCAGGAATTTCGATGAGCGTATTTTTTTTAACTTTTTTGCCGCGAACAATGCTTGTGGCTAGGCGTACTGCTTGTTGGCAGACTTCTTCGACGGAAGTACGGTAACCGGTGACAACTTTTTTGCCCTTTGGTGTCGAAATAGCAGCATGATGGTCCAATGCGGCTGTGGACATTTTGGGGTTTGCTTCGAGTGCTGACCAGCACATTTCCTGAGAGTGGGTAATGAAGGCAGTTAATTGAGGATGTTGCTTGAAAAGCTTTTTGAAATCAGCGGTCGAGTCATCTGAACTAGCGCGGGTAAACGAGACTATGTTCTGAGATAAGCCGCGTTCAGCTGCAGCTTTGCTAATACCGAGAAAGCGCTCTTCAAAGGCTTGGCTTTCCATGCTTGGTTTGAGGTAGGCTAAGTGCGTATGCCCGGCGTCATATATTTTACTCGCTAGGTCATAGCCGCGTTGAAAATTATCAATCACCACACAATGACGTAGTGGTTGGCAGCGACGATTTAAAATGACATAGGGTTTTTTAATAGCATCGAGTTTTTTAACCGTGTCTTTATCTATGTTTTCCAAGGTTGGAAAAATAAAGGCATCGGCATCTGCGAGTGGTCCATTTTGTAAATCTTGAGCGATCCTATCAAAAGTGACACCCATATTAGTTATCTGAAAAACATTTGAGCGCGTTAACGCCGCAGAGAGATGCAGAAAATGATCGTGGAAATATTCGTGTTCGGTGATGCCGCTGCTGCTGAGTAGGGCAATAGCAACGCACTTCTTGGTTTTATTTTTACGTTTCTTTGGAGTGACGTAGCCAAGTTCCTTGGCGGCCTTGATAACGTTGTCGCGAGTCTCTTTGACGATGCGCAGCTCATCACCCCGACCGTTGAGAACCAATGAAGCGGTGCTCACCGAGGTCTTGGCGCGTTCTGCAACTTCACTGAGTTTTGCTTTTTTCTCTGCCATCCTTGTCATGTTGAAAGCCTGCTAAAGAAGTCAATGAAATGAAATATTAGCATAAACCCATTATAATAAACAAGTTAAAAAAATTAATAGCATAACGGATGGAATTGTAATTTTGAAAATTTAGCAAAGTAGGGAAAGATGATTCTATTAAACAACTAGTTAAAGGCGGAAATATGTAAGCGTATGGCTCTAAACTATTTAAGAAATCCTTGCTTTAAAAAATAGTTTGCTAAATTTTTCAAGATTTAGCAAACAGAACCTGTTATATCACGATTTCAAAAACAGAGACCGATGCACGGGAGAATTAAACACATGCACATGAACAGAGCCAAGGGCTGGGAGCAGAAACCATTAATGTGGAGGATCTTGCATTCATGCTTGCTCATCTGCATATTCATAACGACGGCGACTGCAGTGGAGCCATTTCAATTCGAAAATGTGACTGTGGATGTCGTTGACGTTAATCCACCAATTGACGGTAATGTTTTTGATTATGCCTTTATGGATATCAATGATGATAATTTACTCGATATTGTGATCAACAACCACAATACACATCAGGAGCCAGTTTGGCTCGGTACACCAGACTTTAAATTTAAATATTGGAAAAATTTACCAGCAGAAAACCGTACCTATTCAGGTTTCTGGCTCGGTGAGGTGGATCATAACGGCGATGGGAAAACCGACCTTGTTTACACCGCCAATGAAGGTGGTGCAGTAATTAGTCATAATTTATCAGAAGCTGGGTCAGCAGATCCACAGTTTTCACGAACCCATATAGGTGGCTCTTCAAGTCAAGTGTCTTTTATTGATTTTGATGGTGATGGCGCGTTGGAGTCTATATTTAGACGTGGAAAAATTTATAAGGATCTCGATGCAAGCCCAACGACAGTAGACTTCTTTCATGGTCTTTGGACCTTGAGTGATTTTAACAATGATGGTTGGATTGATGTTTACGCGCCGGGTCGTAATAAAACCTCTCATACATCATGGAATGGTCCGTTACGTTATCTTCGAAATAATCAAGGACAGCTCGAAGAAATTCAAGGAACCAACCCGGTTTTGAATTACATCGGGGGAATTGCTCGCACTGCTGATTTTAACAATGATGGCAATATGGACCTTTATCTTTTTCATGCATGGAATACTGCTGATTCGGCCAAATATCCAATAAAAATGTATTTTGGTGATGGTAATTTTGGTTTTGTTGATGTTACCGATAGTGCTGGTTTTTCTGCTGCAACTGACAAAGAAGGCTATACTCATATTTATATTGTAGATATCGATAACGATTCCCATGTTGATATTGTTAATCAGGGTAACTACGGCACAAATGTGTGGCGCAATAAAGGTGATGGGACATTTAAAAAGGTAGGCAGTAAATTTTCGTGGGCGCCAAGTGGTAAGCATTTCAGATTTGATGATTATGACATGGATGGAAAATTGGATGTCGTTACTGGTGGACCAGGAGCTTCTTGGTCATCACGCAACACATCTATTTCTGTTTTTAGAAATATCAGCCAAAATTCGAATAATTGGTTCAAATTACAGTTACGTCAGACTGATAAAAATACCCAAGCTCTTGGTGCGGCAGTACGCATTTATAAGGCAGGTACTCAAGAATTAATTGGTCATAAGCTCATGATGTCAGATACCATGGCTTTGCATCCGCGCTTACATTTTGGATTAGGTGCCGCATCACTTATTGATGTTCAGGTTACTTGGCCAAGTAGTAAGGCCACGCAAACATTTACGAATATTGCGGCTAATCGTTATGTCGTGTTGCGTGAGGATGGTAGCGTTACCGATGTAGTTTATCCAACTAGTGGTGGCAATAATAGTCCTGTAGCTAATGCCGGTGCTGATCAAACAGTGAGTGAAAATGATGCTGTTTCGCTTAACGGCTCTGCTTCATCAGACTCAGATGGAAACATAGTTAGTTATGCTTGGAGCCAAAGTTCAGGACCGACTGTGACATTAAGCTCGGCTTCTGCCGTTGCGCCAACATTTACCGCACCTGCTGGGCCTGCGACCTTAAGTTTTTCATTAACGGTTACTGATAATGATGGCGCAACAAATAGCGACAGTGTAAGTATAAATGTTCTCAATGGTAATGCGATTCCAGTTGCCAACGATCAGGCAGTAACAACTGACGAAGATAATGCGGCGGGTATAATCTTAACAGCGGATGATGCTGATAGTGATCCATTAACATTTGCTATTGTCGACCAGCCTAGCAATGGTTCGTTAGCGGGTTCACCACCAAATATGACGTATACACCGAATGCTGACTTTAATGGCGCCGATAGTTTTACATTTAGGGTTCATGATGGCAGTGCTAATTCAAATATAGCAACGGTTTCGATTACGGTTAATGCAGTCAATGATCAAGCTATTGCTGAGGCGCAGTCGCTAGCAACTTCAGAAAATGAGGCATTGGCAATTGTGCTCTCGGCAAGTGATGTTGATAATGATGCATTGACTTATGCTGTGCAAAATGCTCCGAGTAATGGTGTCCTGTCAGGTACTGCTCCAAATTTAACCTATACACCAAATCTTGACTTTACCGGAACTGATTCATTTACATTTATTGCTAATGATGGAACGGTGAATTCAACTGCTGCTACCATTTCTATTGTGGTAAATCCAGTCTCTACCAATGGGGCTTTTCTTGAGAGCAATGGTATGGTAGTGATAGAGGCTGAACATTATGATACCTTAAGTCCAGGTATTAATGCAGCGGTGAATAGCACTTGGGAGGAATTTAATTTTACAGGTGCCTCTGGTACTATGATGGAAGCGACTCCGGATGCAGGCGTTAATGCAAAAAATACAACTATTGGACCAAAGCTTTCTTATCCTGTTCAGTTCACGACAACTGGTACGTATTATATCTGGGTGCGCTTGTGGGGTAAACATTGGGCAAGTGGATCAGTGCATGTTGGATTAGACACACCCGTATCCTATTATAGTTATGGAGTTTATTCAAAAAGTAATCAATGGGTATGGATGCAAAAAGCAGGGGGAACCAAGCTGAAGGTAGATGTGACGCAGGCAGGTTTGCGAACGGTAAATCTGTGGATGCGTACCGATGGGTCTCGTGTCGATAAATTAATTTTAACAACTGATGCTGGGTTTACGCCAAGTGACACTGGGCCAGCTGAAAGTCCGCGTGATGGATCTGCTCCTGTTAATGAATTGCCAATCGCAAATGCAGGTTCTGATCAGATTGTAGCTGATAGTGATAGTGTAGCTGGTGAATCAGTTACGCTTGATGGCTCTCAGTCATCAGATAGCGATGGCAACATTGTATCTTATTCGTGGGCAATAGATGGTACTGAAATTGCAACCGGTATAAATCCATCACTGCAGTTAAGCGATGGAGCACATACCATTACATTAACTGTTACCGATGATGAAGGTGCTACGGCAAGTGATGATGTGCTTATTACTGTAGTGGCCCCTGTAGCTCCTTTAAGTATTGATATGTTGACACTAACCGTGCACGGCATCATTGATGGCGGTGTACCACCATACAGCTTGGAAATTAATGGAGTAAGCGCGACCGTTGAAAATGACGGCAGCTGGCAAGCGACCATACAATTACCTGCGGAATACAGTGGCACTGTTGAGGCGGCAGTGACCGACGGTACGGGCACTGTTCGCATCAGGGACTTGTTGCTCGATGAAGGCAATGTGACGGTGAATCCTCAATGATATGAAATAATGGAGTTATTATAACTCAAGTCCCGCTAATTATTTAGCGGGACTTTTTTGTTGATCTGTTGCGTGCGTGCTCTTGACTACCTTGCCGCAGAATGCTAAAGTCACAAAACTTTAGCGAATCGTTCTTTTATAGAGCATCATTTTATACGGTGAAAATGCCTGTTACTTAGTCGACAAGCTTATCGGTCATCGTGTAGAAGATGCACAGGATTAATCACCTTTGTTAGGAAAGAATTAAAATGAACTTTGAAAAAGTATTAACACTATCCCTTATCGCATTGTTTTGCGGAACCCTTGCATTGATCACGGCGTGCGCTCGCCCAAGTACTTCAGCTGAATCTAGTAGGATAACTATTGAGAATGTAGGATTTAAGACACCTGAATCAGTTGAGTACTATGCTGCTGAAGATGTGTACTTGGTTACCAATATTAATGGCAGTGGTCTTGCTGCAGATGACAATGGATTTATCTCAAAGGTACGCCCCAATGGCGAAGTCATTGATTTAAAATGGATTGATGCGACTGATAAAAAAGTTCGACTTGATGCACCCAAGGGCGCAGAAGTGCATGGCGATAAACTATATGTCGCTGACCTTGGTAATGTTCATGTATTTTCGCTTCCAGATGGTGCTCAATTAAAAACCATTAACGTACCAGGCAGTACCTTTTTAAATGGTATATGCAAAGGTCCTGGTGATTCGGTTTATGTGACTGATAGTGGTTGGAAATTAGGCGCCGATGGTCAGGAATTATCTGGTACTGATGCCATTTATCAGGTTTGGTCGAATGGGAAAATTGAAGCTATACACAAGGATCCTAAGATGGGCCGCCCAAATGGTATTATTAAGCAAGCAGATGATTTGGTTGTCGTAACCTTTGAATCAGATGAGGTATTTAAGCTTAAGGGAGGAAAGGGTGAAAAAGCTGCAATGAAAGCTCCACCTAAGGGAACCATCGACGGTATCTTGCTGATGGATGATGGATCATTTGTTATGTCGAGTTGGGCTGGATCAGCAATTTATCAGCTTAATGCAAATAATACCTACGAAACCTTACTCGCTGATGTTGACGCGCCTGCTGATTTAGGATTTGATACCAAGCGCAAGAATATTCTTATTCCATTATTCAAACAAGATAAGGTAGTGATTTTACCATTCAAAAAATGATAAGAGGCAATGCGCTACCCGCGTTTATTGCGATTATTTTATTTCATGATTCTGTAAGCCTCTGCTTTACGGGCGATTAACGCATAACTATGTGGGTTGACGATTGATAGAGGTGTTCACTGAGAACGTCTATTTATACCAATTGGTATAGACCAAAAGTTGTAAGCATAATCAGAATAAGTACTTAAAAACTATGGATTTCCGCCAGAATTTGCTAAAGTCACAAAAGTTTAGCAATGTCGTTAACTTAACAAAGGCGCCAACAGGGCCAGGGGGCCAGGGGATTGAAAAAATGAAATACAATTATTTAGGCAAATCAGGCTTACAGGTATCTGCGATATGCAGTGGCACCCATGATTGGCTGGATGATGGCAAGTCACAAGTCGTTGCAGAGCAATGCTTTGAGAAGGGCATTAACTTCTTCGACACCTCGTGCAGCTATGGTGAGCAAGGTGAGATTGAGATTAGAACTGGTAAGATTCTCAAGGCATTTCCACGTGATGAACTTGTCATCGCGACCAAGGTTCGCTGGGGTTACGGCGCTAAAGGTCCGAACAATCGAGGACTGAGTCGTAAGCATATGAGGCACTCAATCGATATCAGTTTGAAGCGATTGCAGGTAGACTTCGTTGATCTGTATCAGCTCCACGGGTATGTTGCCGATCAGCCTCTCGAGGAAACGGTCTTGGAAATAGATTACTTATTACGACAAGGGAAAATACTCTATTGGGGCCTGTCTAATTTTAATGCCGAGTTCACAGTTAACATTTTAAATGCCTGTGATGAGTTGGGTGTGCAGCGTCCAATTTCACATCAACCGCAATATTCAATCGTTGAATCAGGTATAGTCGATTCACATGGCCCAAGTATGGGCATTGATCGATTAGCGCCTAAATATGGATTTGGGATAATCCCTTATTCACCTTTAGCGGGCGGGTTGCTAACCGGTAAATATCGTCATGGCATTCCAGAAGATAGTCGTATGGCTGGTAATACCTGGAAGGCTTGGCGCGAAAAGATTTTATCACCAGCCAATACAGATTTGGTCAATGCCTTAGCGCCAATTGCCGAGCGCTTAGATATTACCTTAACCCAGTTGTCATTGGCATGGTTGTTAAATAAATCTTACATCGATTCGGTGGTTACTGGTTTTACCAAGGCTTCTCAAATTGATGATAGCATTGGTGCCGCAGATATTGAATTAACTGATGATGTCTTAATTGAAATGGAAGAAATCCGTAAGGAACATAGACGGGCCAACGCATTGGCGCTCGCAAAATAAAGGAAGAGTCATGAAAAAAGCAACGTCTTTGGTAATGAGTTTAATGATGATCGGATCTGCACAAATATTTGCAGCAGAAGATCCAGTGACATTTAAAAATGTTACTAAAGACGTTGTTGATAAAAATCCACCGATGAAGGGCAATGCCTTCGACTATGTGTTCATGGATATCAATGACGATAATTTGCTAGATATTTTAGTGAATAATCACAATAAGTTTAAAGGTGGTAAAATTGATGGGCGATTAAAGGATGAGCCAGTGTGGCTGGGTAACCCAGATCACACATTTACCTATTGGAAGAATCTACCCGAAGAAAACTCAAGTTATTCCGGTTTCTGGATGGGTGAATTGGATCACAATGGTGATGGTAAAACTGATATTGTATGGACGGGTAATGAAGGCGGTGCTGTTATCAGCATGGGTCAATCGGAGCGAGGGTCGAAAGATCCAGTCTATAAGGGATATAAGATTAGGCACTCATCCCCATTCACAGCATTTGCTGATATAGACGGTGATGGTAGTATCGAAACGTTTTTGCGTCCGGGCCATTTATACAAGGATATTACGAAAAAACCAAGCAATGAATTTAGCTTTACCAACCGTTTTTGCCTTACTGATTTTAACAACGATGGTTGGTTAGAATTATTTAATCCAGGTAATCAAGGGAAGCGCGGACATAGTAAGGCACCGCGAACATTTTATAAGAATAATAATGGTAAGCTGGAGGTGATGGATCACGATAAAACCTTACTCCCTAATCGCATGGCCGGCTATTTTTATGCTGAAGATTTCAATAATGATGGAAATATGGATCTGTATATTTTCCATGAACAGGATAAAAGAGTAGATGGTTCTGGTGTGAAACCCAAAACCTATCCCATGCAGCTATTCTATGGTGATGGTAACTTAGGTTTTACTGATGTGACAGAGAAAGCTGGGTTTGCCGGTGCAACCGATAAGTTTGGTTATTCACATGTGTATTTAGCCGATATCGATAATAATGGATATATTGATATCTTGAATCAAGGCAACTACGGTTGCCATTGTTGGTTGAATAATGGTGATGGAACCTTTTCGAAACTACCCAAGCGAAAATATTCTTGGATCAGTGGTAAACATATGCGCTTCGATGATTATAATATGGATGGTAAGCTCGATATTGTTACTGGTGGTCCAGGCGCAAGTTTTAGAGATCGTGAAACCAGTATTACCGTATTCAAAAATACCACTGAGAATGGCAATAAGTGGTTGAAAATACAGTTGCGTCAGGCTGGCAAGAACACCATGGCCTTAGGTTCTGCTGTGCGCATTTATAAGGCGGGAACCAAGGAATTAATAGGGCATCGATTAATGATGTCGGATACGGCAGGCACTCATCCGCGTTTGCATTTTGGTTTGGCCAAGACTGATAAGGTCGACGTTGAGGTGTCTTATCCGAATGGTGCCAAAACCGTGTCGTATAAAGGAATCGCCGCGAATCGCTATATCGTCCTGCGTCCAGATGGCAGTGTCAAAGACGTAGTTTTTGGTAAGTGATAATTAAAGGGGTGTATATTATGCGTACTATATTCACTTTAACGATTTTATTGTTTTGTGCACAGCTGGGCGCTCAGGAGTGGGAGTTACTCGCTGAGCCAAATAAATCACAAAAAATAGATCCAAGTTTGAAGGTGGATGCATTCTATATTCCCAAAGGCTCTGATGAGATTCATGTTAAACAAACTTATGAGGGGTCTGCCTTCCCTTATTTAACGAACAAGAATTGGCCGAAATTAAAAGACTTTGATTTTTCCTTTCATTTTAAGTACACAGTCCCTGAAGGTGCTAAATGCCGTGAAACCCCTATGTTTCGCCTCTTGGCACATGCTAACGGTAAAACGTATCACCATTTTTATCGCGGTTATCATTATACCAATATAAGCGAGGCTGTTGGTCGTAAGCCATATCTCCTAATGAATTCTAAAATACTGCCTCTTGAAAAGGCAATCTGGTATGGCGTTCGTTTTGCCAGTAAGGGTAAAATATTAAAAGGTAAATTTTGGACTGTTTCTGAGGGTGAGCCTAAACGTTGGTCGATTGAGGGGGAAGCCTACGAGGAGCCAAAGGCAGGACAAATTGCATTCGCCTATCGGGCCTGGAAAGATCAAATAGGTACAGAAATCATATTCAAAAATTTCAAAGTATCTGAATTGAAAGATGAGACCTTTGATTATCTAGCGGCAGATACCCGACCAGAACGAACCACTGATTCTGAAATCGGTCGTAAGCATGTTGGCTATCCTTATGAATATTATTCTGCGAAAGATTGTAAGTGGCCAAATCATGAATTTGTGCGTACCGAAGATTGGTCGACGGTATTGGATAAAATATCTGTGCCTGAAGGATGGGAAAAGCCAACGGTAAAAGATGGCAAATTAGTATTGCAGGTTCCTGCTAAGGATGCTGCTGATGAAAATAATGTTGCGTGGTTTTCTAGTATTATCGGTATAAAGGTCCTTGCTAAGTTTGAGATTCATTGTTCAGAAGGATTAACGCCGTTGTTATGGTATCAGAACAAAGATGCCAAAAAGAAAACTGAAGCGTGGGATGGCCCAAAGGGTTATTTCGATCCCTTTGCACAAAAAGATTTAGCTACCGTTTTTTCAATTAATGAAGGTCGTATTGCTGCTTATGGCACCAATCATTTGCTGACTGGTGATAAGTATAAATTTACGCTAAGATTCAGAAATGGTGTGGCGATGTGGTATGGATCTCCTGATGATGTCTGTGACATCTTGGAACCTGGCATTCCTAGTGTGCCATGGAATGGTAAGCCACGCATAGGCTTCTCCGCTAAAGGCAAGGCCGGGACTATCACTATTACGCCAATCTCTTACAGTAAGTAGAAATCTAAAGGACGAATGAAGATGTGGAAAAAACCATTTGCATTATGTTTGATTAATTTATTGACATTAGCGGCATCAAGTCTTGGTGCACAGGACTCACTCCTTCCCCTGGTTAGAGTAGACAATTCTGAGTCAGGCTTGGATCATGTGGTTAAAATACAAACCAAAACGGATAAAGAAGGATTAAAATACCCATGGCAGTCACCGTTGGCAGATATAAACGGGGACGGTAATTTAGATATAATGTATTATGGTCATCACGGTGGCAATGCAGCTATTTGGTTTGGTAAAGGTGATGGCAGTTTTACCTTGGATCCTGATGGCTATAAAGCACGTTGGATTTTTGGCTATCGTGATCCGCTTTGGGTGGACGTGAATGGTGACGGGGCCATGGACGGTATTACTACGGAAGCTCCTCGCATGCGCGGGATACTAGCTATGAATACTGGTGATGGTCATTTTCAAAATACCAAAGTTAATATTTATGGGACACTCCTGGATCTCGATTTAGATGGTCACCATGATGATCTGTGGATGGGGCCGAAGGGCGCATATAGTTTATCTCCTTCAATCAGCGAATGGGGGAATAAGGCACCAGAGACAGTTAAGAAGACCAAATTATGGATGCCTGAAGATGTAATTCCTTGGCCCGAGGGCGTAAAGAAAAGTAAACATCCACTTGCGCCGAATTATCATACAGCAATCACTGCGGATTTGGATGGCGACAATAAAGCGGAACTGATAGTAACTTTTTCTAAACGAATGTTGTCGTGGGTATTAAAGAAAGGCGCTGATAAATGGGAAGACCAAACAGGAAAGATTGGATTACCAGCTAGCGAAAAAATGTGGCTGCTCCCAGATGATGTTGATGTCGATGGTGATTTGGATCTTATAGATTTATTGGGCGGTTGGTGGTATGCCAATGATGGCAAGGGACAATTTACAAAAAATGAAAACCGCATTTTTGACCCCAAAAAGCGCAAGCGCGGAGGTCCTTGGGATGGTGACGGTGAGTATCAAGTCATTGATCTTGATAATAATGGTTATCGTGACTTGACGTTTGGAGGTGATCACAGTCAAAAAACCGGAGCCTTTCTGAATATGGGTTCGGGAAAATTTGTTGAAATCTCAAACGTCAATGGCAGTCGTCGACACAGAAAATTTGGTGATGTAGATAATGATTATGATCTGGACATGGTACGCTGTGGTAAGACAGCCATTTACTATCGAAACGACACGACTAATACAGCATTAAAGATCAAGGTTATTCCTCAATCATGGATGGAAAATGTTTTAGGTTGCAGTGTGTGGGTATTTGAAGCTGGCAAAATGGGCGATAACAATGCGCTCATTCACTACCGCCAGTGCATTATGCTGCGTTCTATGAAAAGATCTAATGTTCTTGATACGGTGCTTCATGTAGGTCTTGGAAAAGCCGAATCTGCAGATGTGCGCATTCGCTTCCCTGATGGCACTGTTAAGGAAGTTGCTGGTGTTAAAGCAAAAACGACGGTCACATTCAAACAGTCAAATGAAGACGGAAAATAATAAAATTATTCGATTTTAATTTTAGGGAGATGAAGTATGCGTTTTATAAATATAATAATAGTTGGCCTTTTATTGACTGCTGTAGGTGCTGAAGACACCGGGTGGAAGTTACATCCAGCATCTAAAAATGGAGCCAGGGTTAAAGTCCCAGACTATACGCCAACATTTGAAAAGCATTTTACCGTTAAGGATGGATGGCTTACTGGTCATTGTGGCCTAGGTAATGAGATCTATCAAAAACATAAGGTGCGTCCGTTTGAGGGTGTTGGTCGAATTTGGGCGACAAATACAGCGTGGCCATCTAATTTAAAAAATTTCGAAATGACGCTTGAATATAATTGGAATTTTAGGTCCAAACCTATTAGACGCGTTGGTGATGATCCAGATATGAATATTGGTATTCGTTTAGACCCAGAAGGAAAAGGTGGATACTGTATTACCTGGGGATTTTTGCAGCAAGTGCGTTTGCACCGTACTGGTTCAGGCGGAACAGGTGTTGGTGAAGGTCATCAAAAGCGAGTGAAAAATCAGCATATAAAACTGAGAATACGTGCCGCAGGTCCCATAATAAAAGTTAAATGTTGGGGTGCTTCAGAGCCAGAACCAGAGATATGGACTGTAGAAACCTATGATGATCAGACAGGAACTCATTATGAATCCGGAGCTATTGCATTGGGTTTTAATGGTCGTTGGTACTTCGATACAGCAGAATATCACTATAGAAATATAGAAGTTAAAGAATTGTTGGATGAGGAGGTTGCTAAAGAGGTTTTCTATGATCCTAAAACCGCTCCAGCCAAACGTAAGGTGCCACATAAACGATTCCCAATGCCGACAAAAAAGATTGAATTAAATAATGAATCGGCATTAAGTGCATTTAAGGCCGATGACAATTTAATAGTAAGTGTTAGTGATGAGGGTTTTGTTCTTGAATCCAAAGATGGGAAGCCTGCGTATTTGTGGCATGGCAAGGCAAATTCGAGTGGTTCAGGCAATAAGTATAAGGCCATTCGCGCGAAGGGCACCGGTACGGCGAGGCCATTGTTGGCACGCAAAGTTACAACGGATGGCAAAACTGATATCGGCTATTTCGATCCACGCTGGCGTGCAGATGTTGCAGCAGTTTTTGTAAACAATGAGAAACATTTCTCCAATTTAAGCCGCGCTGAATGGAAGCCTGACACATGGTTTGATTTGAATTACTGGCGTGGTCATTGGATAGCTTGGCAGCTTGAAGAGACTGATAAGCCTGAAACAGGTCTGCGCTTTCGCGCAAGTCCGGTCCACTTTGCCCATCGTAAAACCAAAGAGCTATTTGGTGTAGGTGTGGTTGGCGAAGGTAAGGTAACGGTGCAGGCATTTTTTAATCAATAACCGGTTGTACTGAAATGATTATCAAATTGAAGGAAAGTATGATGTCTAAAATTATGTATTTGACGAGTTTTACTTTGTTAGGGTGCCTAAACGTAATAAGTGCCGCTGATATTAGTTTCCAGGAAATATCAGGAACTGAAACAGGTTTACATCAAATTATGTCTGATTGGCATGCTAGCGAGCTAAAGCGTCAGGGTGGGAAATTTGTTTCGCATGGTTGGTGGCCATGGGGTCTAACATCCATCGATATCGATAATGACGGCGATATCGATTTAGTGCCAACTCATCATGGCAAACCAGGTGGCATTATATTAAAAAGTGAATTCGCTCAAACTGGCAAGCATTTCTATAAGAATGTCACTGAAGAAATGGGTGTTAAAAAGATCATGGGCGCGGACAAGAAGCCAAAGGTGTGGGATTTCAACGGTGATGGATTTTTGGACTTGGCTGGATTTACCGATGAAGGTGTAGCGCCTAGTTTTTTGAACATCAAGGGGGAAAAACTACAGGAATTGGCTGAACACACTTTTTCACCGGTATCACATCATAAAGATGAGCAAGTACGCGATATGAACGGCGATGGCTATCTGGATTTTGCGGGGCGCTTTCGTGAAAGATATGTCTACAAATCTTGGAATTCAGAAAAAAATACATTCGTTAAATTTAAGAACACCTTGAAAAAAGAAAAGCCCAATGTCCCCAAGGATTTTTTGGATTATTTTGCTGAACTAAAAACAATTAAGCATGAAAAGAGGGGGCATTTAGTTAATCGTTTTTTATATGTTAAGTATTTGACCGATTATGATCTCAACTTGGATGGGAAAAAGGATTTAATAGCACAATGCGGAACAGCCTATGGCCGTGATTTGCCGGCGGCGTATTTTTTTGGTGATGGTAATGGTAATTATGTAGACAAAACAGAAGAATTGGGTTTGCCTAAACAGGGATCGCCACAAATAATTCAAGACTTAACTGGTGATGGACTCCCAGATATCTGTGTGGTGCGTAAGGGGGACGCGGGTTTTTATATGGCTACCAAGGAAGGTGGTTTCACAAAACCAGATAATCTTGATCTTAACAAAGCATTACAGGAGCCGGGTAGTTATATTCAAAAAATCATTCCGGTTGATTTAGATAATGATGGTGATCTTGATCTCGTAATTAGTTTACCCCGCGAAGGAAGGGAAACAATTTTTCAAAACCAAGGCAATGGCATATTTAAGCTCATTTTAAAGTTCTATGGTTGGGATTCAGAACCACTAGCTATCTGTGACCTTAATAATGATGGCCTTTTGGATATCGCAGCGGGCGGGAGTGGAACAAAGACAGGCGCTGCTTCAAAGAAAAAGAGAGACATTACCTTATTTATTAATAACACTCAAAACGATAACAATTACTGTAAAATATATCCGACCATGCCGGCTCCAAATCCATATGCGGTTGGTGCACAGATTACGGTCTTCGCAGCCGGCACCTTGAATACGGAGGGCGCGGCCCCGATTGTGAATCAGCATGCGCATCCAGATGCAAGTCCAGTACATGTGGGATTAGGCACTGCTACCCACTTTGATCTGCGGGTACGCTTTCCGGATGGCACAGTCCGTGAGTTTAAGAACGTTAAGGCGAGTAATCGAATACAGGTAGGACTCGAAGGCGATATAGTAGAAGTGCAATAGTTATATTAAATTAACCATTTTTAATAATATTAGGAGTAAAGAGCTAGTTCCTAACGGTGGTCGCGTCAATATTGGTACCTTTGCCAATTCAAGTGAGGCGAGTAAGAGTAAATAAATTTGAAGTGAGGTACACAAATGGCTATTGAAATCTATAAGAATTTCCCGGGTGGAAATATTAGTGTTGAAAAGATAGAGGGTGATGATGTCTATATGCATCAGGAATTGCGTGATACTGGTAAGGATTGGTTTTACTGGTGTTTCGGGATTAAAGGTGCTGCAGGAAAAAAACTTAATTTTCACTTTACTAAGAGTCGAGCCATAGCAGGTCTGGGGCCAGCGATAAGTAGAAACAATCGATTGACTTGGTCTTGGTTGGGTGATGAGTGCGTGAAGGATAATACATTTACCTATACCTTTGCTGATGATGAGTCTGAAATTTATTTCTCTTTTGCTATGCCCTACCAGTTTTCACGCTGGCAGCAATTTCTTGAACGCAATGACTATTCAAAAGTCCTAGTAAAAAATGATTTGGCGCTCACCAAACGCGGTCGTCAAAATTATTATTATACCAAAGAAGCTGCGGTAGAGCGTCGACATCGTTTGCATATGAGTTGTCGTCATCATTGCTGTGAAATGATGGTTAATTATGCCCTGGAAGGTGTGGTTGAGTGGTTACTTCAATCGGATGGCACTGAAGCTGTATATTTGCGTGATTATGTTGAGATTTTTATAATTCCGTTTGTTGATTTAGATGGTGTTGAGGATGGTGATCAAGGTAAGGGTCGCATACCACATGATCATGGTCGTGATTATTTGAATGAGAGCATTTATCCAAGTTGTGCAGCGATTCGGCAATTAAGTACTGACTGGGGTGAGGATGATGTCGATATGTATTTTGATATGCATTGTCCGTGGATAGCTGGCGACAATAGTGAACGGACTTATTTCGTTGGTTCTCGCTTTGAGGAAAACGCTGCACAGCAGATAGTGTTTTCTCAATTAGTTGAACAACATACACAGGGTCCGTTGCCATTCAGTCATGATAATTATCTCGCCTTTGGTGAGGCGTGGAATGTTGCCACCAATTACAGCGATGGATCAAGTATTGTTACTTGGGCAGCTCAGTTGCCATCTGTTAAGCTAGCCGTTGCCATTGAATTACCCTATGCCATTGCCTCTGGGGCTGAAGTGAATCAAGACTCAGCCAAGGCCTTTGGCTCTGATTTAGGTCGGGCTTTAGGTTTTTACCTGCGCGATCACATTGACAGGTAGATTTCATGAACTTTTATATTTTTGGTCTTTATGATATACAGGCGATCATTTTTCTAGGCAAATGAATACGATGAAGAGCGAACAACCAGACATTATTTTTATTTGCAGTGATCAGCAGCGTTTTGATACCATTGCCGAGCTTGGCGCTACCTGGATGCAAACGCCAAATTTTGATAAATTAGTCCAGGAAGGGCACAGTTTCGTACAGGCCTGCACGCCGACACCTGTGTGCATGCCA
>JANQLF010000115.1 GCA_028280785.1 Planctomycetota bacterium | reverse complement strand
ACTGACACTACACGGCATGCGTTTGGTGCTGCGTAAATTACTATCAAAAGTGCAGCGTAGTTCGCTGACACTGCTTTCCTCAGCAAAACGAATTTCTATCTGATCTCCGCAGGCGCCTTCCCATCCATTACTGTCTTCATCTAATTGACGATCAACACCATTAATCAGTAAGGCCGCCTCTCCATTATTAGCGCTTATGCTTGCATTCTGTGTTAACGCAGCGATTGGACGTGGATGCCATGGCAAATAACAATCATCATCCATGAGGGTATTTTGCAGTGTCGCTAAATGATTTTCATAGACAGCACGTGGTGAACATGATTCACCGATTGCGATAGACGCAGCTGTTCCTGCTGCCTGACCTATAATTGCACAAGTGGCCATGACTCGCGTTGAACTGAGCGCCATATGCGTTGCCGAAATATTGCGACCAGCCATTAATAAATTATCGACATTACGTGAGTACAAACAGCGATAGGGAATACCGTACGGCGACGGTGCTGGATGAAAAATGGTTGGCGCGCCTTTATATTCAATAGCTTCAGGATGGTGATCATCCATTGACCAGCCACCGTAGGCAACCATGTCATCAAAGCGCCCTTCAGCCTCTACATCATTTTGATTTAAAATATGATCGCCTTCATAGCGCACATTCTCACGCTTACCGGGCAATGAACCGATCCATTCCAATTCCCATTTATGCCCTCGCTCATCAGGGTGATTTTTAATTAAATCCCATACGCCATAAGCAATTTTATAGAGCTCATCACGAATCTCTTCAGCATCGGTAATGGTGTCTTTAACGCCACCGATTTCGATCCACCAAAAGTTATCATTACCGGATAAATTACGCTGGGGCAAATCTTCTTCGGTATAAGAATAGGCCCATGCAGGTTTGATAAATGGACGATGCTGATCAGTTTTTCGCAGCTGCAGCAATAGCGAATTACCCATGGTCTTTTTATCTTCGACCTCGGGGGCATGCGATTCATTAAATTCACTACTCGCTTCTCGACCCCAACGAAATTCAGCACCACTGATACGTAAGACCGAATCACCCGAACAATCGATGTACTGCTTGGCCTGAATGCGTAACCATTTTTGCGTGGTTAATTGCCAACAGCGAATGGATTCTATTTTATCGCCATCCATACGCAGATCGTTACAACTGGTATTGAGTAGTAATTTGAGATTGTCTTGAAAATGAACCTTTTCATAAAGAACGGTATCCCATATCGCGTACTTTAAACCAGGATTGCGATAAAGGTTTTCAAGCAGTATCTCTTCTAAAATACCGGTTTCTTTATTATCCGCACCATGGGCACCGCAGATCCACATGCGAATTTCTGATGACGCATTACCACCAAGTACAGCTCGGTCTTGGACTAATATGGTTTTTGCTCCATGGCGTGCCGCAGCAATTGCCGCACAAATGCCAGCCATGCCACCACCAACTACACACACATCACATTCTAAATCTTCAGTAATAAATTCTGTCTGTTGCATATTTTATTCCGGGATAGTTCCTATTATAGCGTCGTTGTTATGAAAACGATCTTCGCCTTTGACTAAAAAGGTTTTAATGCGTTCCTTATCACCACCCCACTCTTCCATCGCAAAAGTCACTTCAGGGGTAGTGTAGCGAATTGAACAAGCAACACGCGCCGTGCTTGAAATATTGGGTTTAGAGCCATGCAACATGTGTTCATTAAAAAATACTGCCTGACCAGGCTGCATTTCCACATCAATCGCGTTGCTTTCATCAACACCAGAAATGCCCTGCGCAAAAGCGCTGTCGCTACTTTGTTCGGTATGCTCGTAAACTTTGGTGTGCGAACCAGGGATTAAACGCAAACAGCCATTATCGACAAAGGTTTCACCAAGTGCTACCCAGGCAGTCGCATTAATCGCAGGATCCATTGGCCAATAATTCGCATCTTGATGCCACGGAATAAATTTTCCGTTGCCGGGCTCTTTATACCAAAAATGCATCGCCCATAAAACCACGTCATCACTGCCGAGTAATTTACTCATGGCATCAACAATTGTGGGATGTGAACAAATGTCATAAGCCCAACGATGACGATGGTGAAATGCAGATAAATTATGGTCAGTAGGCTGCGGGTTAGATTCCTCTTGGCCGATTGCTTGATAAAATTGTTCACGCCACGCTGCAGCTTCCTCTAAACTACAAAACTGAATTGGTCCGGTACATCCTTCTTGCTGGTATTGTTCAGTGCTGAATGTTGCTGGTGCAAGCATCATAATGTTATCCTTTGACAGATAGATTGTAATTCATCGACGTAAGGTTGGATATCATCGTTGGGTGAAATTCCTGATAAAGCTAACCCGGCTACTGTTGGGGTACCAATAGGCACTGCCAAACTGATATGCGCTTCGTTAGTTTCACCGTTAATAGTCGCATAGTTTTGTAGACGTACTTTTTTGACTGCTGCAAGTAATTCTTTTTTATTTAGATCACATGCGACGTTATTATGTAATTGTTTAATTGTTTCATCATCTTGCTCAGCGAGTAATAACATACCGATACTCGAACGATGAAAGGGCATTAATCCCATTCGCCCAATGCCGTCTTCGATATCCGCACCAACTTTACCGTGAAATAAATACGTAACATGTTCGCGCCACAAAACGCCAATCGCCACGGTCATGCCCTGGTGATTTAATTCTTTAATGAGTGGTAAGGCCTGATTAAGAATGCCGGAACCAAACATGGCCTGTGCGGCAAGTGCATGAATGCCAGGACCAATGAAGTAACGCTTCTTTTCATCCTGTTGGGCCAGGCCAATCTCAGCCAAGGTCTTGAGCAAGCGATTGGCGCGCATGTGATTAAGCTCGAGGCGGCGCGCTAAGTCCCTGCAACCAATAGGATTAGGTGCAGTAGCCAAAGCCTGCATACAAGCAAGACCATCAATCAGAGACTGGTTTGGCTGTGCTGACATAAGTGTAACTATAATAGTTACACTAAAATTGCAAGATCTAGATTGTCCTTTAGCCGGCTAAGGCAGACAACATCTCCCGCTCGCGGCGCTCTCTTGGATCTACCACGAGTTCGCAATCTATCTCCCAACGCTGACAACATTGCATGATATAGATAACGGAAAAATCATTGAGGTCGATCGGTCGATCCTGTTTATTCCAGAGCGTCAATAAATGTTCAGTCTGTTTTTGGAAATAAGCCGTGACGGTATGAACAATGTCTTGGCGGCGTTGTGGATTTTTCTCGGCTATGCGCATGAGCGCCACCAAGACATGTGTTGCGGTTGCTGCATCATTATTAATTTCTTGTAATAAATTACTGAGATATTCCTCAGCCTGCTGATCAGCCAATATTCCTAATAAACAAATCGATGCATAGCGATGACGACCACGATCATGACTGTGATCCATTGGTACTTCTTCTTTATACGTTTCAATGTCATGTATTAGATATGGAATCGCAGCCACATCATGTTGTAAACCCAAGGCCCAAGTTGCGCGACGCTTCAATAAGGGATCTTCACCTTCTACCCATTTATGTAAGTCACCATTAATAGCCTCACCCAATAAACGTGCCGACCACAAAGATCCTTCCGGAAATTCAGCGCTAAATGCTTTTTTAATTTCTTCTCTATCAGTTAACCAAGGTAAATGCTGACGACGATCTTCGACTGCAGGTAAACATCCAGAGGAAAGTAAAGAATCCTGTAATTCTTTGATAGGAATATCAACACTGCGACATTGATGCTTAATCGCCAAGGCAGCCATGACGCCGGTAATTTCACCGAATTTCTGCATATCTTGCTGCATACGAATGCCTTGATGCGAATCGTGGTCTAGCGACACACAGCGACCTGCAATTAAGAGACCGTCCCATCCCTGTGGAATAAATATACCCGGTGGAATCTCTGCAACTTGTCCGCGACTAAATAAATTAGCGACAAGCGCATATTCCTGTGATAACTGTGACTCAAAAGCCCAATCGCTACAATGATTATCGTGGTGCGACCAGGTTTGCATGACCATATTATCACGCTGGCGCTCATTGATAACATCTTCGAAGCTAACGGTTTCTTCACCAATAATAAATCGACCTTCCCGTAAACCAAATTGCTGAGCTATAAAGGTTAAGTTTTTCTCTTCAGTATATTCATCCCAACAGTGGTAAGCCGTCGCATTAATAGTGGCCTTACTCATATCTTGTGGATCGCGTGGATCTACATAACCATCGTCAATATTATTATGGGCAAACATATTGTTTTTACCAATCGCACCACGGATAAAAGAATAGGGTTGCGGATACCCGTCTATTTCCCTACCAAATCGCGCAGCACAACCGAGCATAGCAGCGGTATGCGCATCACCCGACGCATCAATAATATACTTCGTTTGTATCTGTTTGATGCCATCAGGACCGAGTACCTCGACACCAACAACACGTTGTCCTTCTGCATAAGCAGCAGTCACCACACTATTATAGTGGCATGACGCTCCAGCTTCTTCAGCCATTTGATCAAGTACGTATTTTTTGACTTCAGGATGAAAGGTCATAACGCCATCGCTGTAATAGGCATCCTTTAAAACCGCACAGCGTTCATTTATTTCTACTTGGATTCCACCCTTGCTGCCAAAGTGATAATAATGAATACCACCAGCGGTCCCAATGCCACCCATACAGGACATCGGCTCGACACCCAACACTTTTAAACCTTGACGCGCTGCACTAATTAACGCAACCGCACCAGCTGTCCCTAAGCCAGATACAACGACGTCATATGATTCATGAAATGCTTGTGATGATTCTTCTGCGTGAACGTGCTTGTTGTGCATGGTATATTTTTTCATGATAAAACTCCTTGTGCGGCTAAGGCAACACCGCTGTCAATTCCTGCCAAGGCATTTAGCTCGTGCATCGCCGGCACATGCTGCCACTGCGCATGACCTGTTTGAACAACCTCCACTTGCTCAAAAAATTGCGTGCTCATGGCCACGCAATTCCATGAACGCAATGGCTCAGGTCGGTTAACCCAAAACTCATTCGCCTGATTACGTGCTGCATGCCAATGCATATGTGGATCTACATCAACAATCACACTTGCTTCATTAATAAATGCACCTGGCGCAAAGGCGTAGCTGCTATCAGTATGTTCCCCGGCAATGTCTTTGCCTGGAATAGGGCGTAAATAAAATGACAACTGACGTTTGTTAACCTTAACGTTTTTATTCGGGTCAGATAAAAATCGGCTGCTCGTATCAATGATTCGCTTGCAATAAATAGAGCTATGACCACCAACGTTGACAATATCTACCTTAAATCCATCAGCTTGTGCTTCAACACCAAGTATATGCGTCATGAACAACGCATTGATTTTGTGCTCTTTACTTAATTGCGCCATTAATGCCGACAGACCAGTTATGTGCACACCGCGATCGGTTTGAATCGAACGTTTTTTCATATCTGCCTGGATACGCTGGGTTAATTCGTTAGCCGCTTGATAGGTATCCCACTCATTCCCTGGCACATAGGTCTGCACCCACTCAGGCAGTAAGGCTGCCGTAGATTCTATGACCAAGGTCTCACTAGGGTTACTCAAGGCCAAGCCGAGGCCCACACCCGTACATCCGACGACTAGCGTATCGATCTGTTGCATTGTTGCTCCTTAAACAAGCGCTGAGAACGACGATCTTATGGATCGGCGGTGGAATCTTCCATAGACAGAATGCCTATACTTTTTATACTTTAACACTGTTTATGGTTGATTTAGTCAATTTTTATACTGATTCGCGGGATCGCTGCAGCCAAGTCATCGAAGACATCCAGGGACGCTACGGCGTTGTCATCACCATTCATGATGACCTTGGAATTCTGCGCCTGCCTGACGGGCAATGCCTGCTCAAGCAACGCTTCTATCACATGCATCCCTACTGCCTGCTCGAGCGCGAAAAGCGGCCTGGCTTCAATCAATATTGCAATGATCACTGCTCAACTGGCGTAGCTAAGCGCTGTCATGTTGACCAGCGACCGTACCTCAGCTGTTGTTGGAAAGGAATGCGCGAAATCATCGTACCGATTTGGCGCAATGGTATTCATCACATTACCTTATACGCGGCCGGTTATCGCGATAAAAAAAATAATAATGCGCCTGATGACTCATTTTCAAAAACCATTCGTGATGCCTATCAAGAACTCCCCTTCCCTGATGAGGATACCATCAACGAAATTACCCGAGTCCTGCACACGCTTGGCCTTGGCATGCTTCAAGAAATTGACAACGCGCGACAAATTGAATCAAGCGATAATGCGCGCAAAAATCAAATTGAACGTTTTATCTACAATAATGCCCATCAACAGTGCAGCCTCAAAGACTTGGCGGAATATTTATTTCTTTCGCCATCACGTTGTGGCCAAGTCGTGCGTGATTTATTTAATACCTCTTTTCAAGATCTAGTCATTAACGAGCGCATCAGTCGCGCCAAACATTTATTACTTTATTCAGATCTCAACCAAGAAGCCATTGCTGCACAATGTGGATTTAACAATCACTTTTATTTTAATAGATTATTTAAAAAAGTTGAAGGCATTTCGCCAGGTCGCTACCGACAACAACAGATGGATTAATTTTCTGGCTCTTGTTGCCGCGCAATATCGACTTCATCACGTTCTAAATGCGTCAACCATTTGCTTATAGTTTTTTCTAGATCCTTCATTTGCACTGGCTTTCCGAGGTAATCATCCATACCTACCTCAAGACAACGTTCGCGGTCACCCGACATAACATTGGCGGTCATAGCAATAATAATGGTTCCCGGTCGCGATTGCTGAACTTCTTTCTGACGTATATGTCGCGTTGCATCAAAACCATCCATTTCCGGCATTTGACAATCCATTAACACCAAGTCATAGCGAATATTACCAATCGCATCCACTGCTTCTCGGCCGTTGGCAACGCAATCAACCTGATAGCCTAATTTATTCAGGATAGTTTGTGCAACTTTTTGGTTAACGACATTATCTTCAACCAACAACAATTTTGCATCAGGAAATGGACAGCCGCTATTTTCTTGTTCACTATCTGCATGAGCGTCGCTGGTCTTTTTGCGCGTCGTAAATAACAATGCTAATTTCTCATGAACCTGCGAAACTTTCAATGGTGTTGTTATATAGTCATCGAACCCTAACTTTTTTCTTTCTCTGCCCAAAACTCGATTATTCATTGAACCAACATAAAGCCACTTAGTTTTGGCCAATACTTCTATTTCTTTATTTTTTACTAGTGATAATATAATATCCTGATGGTTATCGACCATAGATTCGGTCACAATAGTAACATCAATATTTAATTTATCTTTAGCATAAATACTGAGCATTTCATCAATGCCATCAAGATCGCGCACTTGATTCACCTGACAGTATAATGCCGACACACCATTAAAGAAAAGATCCTGAGAGTTTTCATTATCATCGATAACCAATACGTTTTTACCTTCATATAACTTGTGTCGACGCGTTACTGGATCTGCCTTGGTTAACGGCAAATCGAAAATAAATTCGCTGCCCTGTCCCTCAGCGCTCTCAACCCATATAGCGCCTCCCATAAGTTCACATAGCTCTTTCGAAATAACTAATCCTAGACCTGTTCCTCCGTACTCACGAGTAGTCGATGCATCAACCTGACTAAATGCCTTGAACAAACGATCTTGTTTTTCCACCGGTATACCGATTCCGCTATCTTTGACGCTAAAACGCAACGTGCTCTCAACAGAGTTTTCAGCCATCACCGTACAGTTGACACTCACCGATCCTTGATGGGTGAACTTCACGGCATTATTGGCAAGGTTTACTAATATTTGACGAATACGTCCTTGATCGCCAATAAATCGTTCATGTTCGTGTAAGTCAAACCACGAATAGAATTCTAAACCTTTTGAGTCAGCTGTGTATCCGACGAGGTCTACCAGTTCTTCCAAAAGGTCGTTAACATCAAACTCTAGATTTTCTAATTCTATCTTACCGGATTCAATTTTTGATAAATCTAATATATCATTGATTAACGTTAGCAACGAATCAGCACAATTTTCGATTGTGCCTACATAATCACGCTGCTCATCATCAAGCGATGAATCTCGCAGCAAACCAGTCATGCCAATGACACCGTTCATTGGAGTACGTATTTCATGACTCATATTGGCCAAAAACTCACCTTTAAATCTATTTGCCAGCTCGGCCTGTTGCTTGGCTTCCTCCAACTGCCTCGCCATATTATCTATAAACAGATAATTAATATATATAAAAACAATTAAACCAATGATTACAAAAGAATATTGCCATAATGTTCTATTTAAAAAATCATTCATAATGTCCTGATCATTGCAGCTTAAAAAAGCAGATAAGTAAGCATCATCTGAGAATAGATCTAGAACCTCCACTTTATGGACGCTTAGTTCACTCGCGTGCAATGCTGCGATTTCATTTTTATGAATTTGAGGGCAAAATAAATGTATAGAACTTTTTAAGCCCTCATCCTGAGGCAAATCAAAGGTCAGTTCATTTATATATGCACCCACCAAGGCATACCCATAAAGCGTCGTACCAACATGAATCGGCATTACCGATGCTAATAAAAATTTTTCTGTCTCCGATTCACATATACCTTGAATTAAACCGGCTCGCTCAACCGAAAGGATGCGCTCATGGCCATCCTTCTTTTTACCTTCAACTTCTCGGTCGCCTGAAGCAATAAGCTCTTTGTCTTCATTATACACGTTGATGACATCAAATTTAAGATTCTCGAAGATTGGATTGATGATGTCATAAATATTTTTCTTATTCTCTGTTTTAAGGGACTTAATCACATTCCCATTTTCTGAGATAAGCAAAGCCACCTCAGAAACACTTTCTGATTTCGCTTTAAAAATTTCTTGGATATATTTTAATTGTGTTTCTATGTGACTTTGTGTTTGTAGATGCAAAGCCTGATACTGTGTGTACGCAATCCCTACGATGGTTGCAGCCATCAACATAAATATAATGAGAAATGATAAAAAGATTCGGCTATGAAATTTCATCAATAACCTACCTCTGTCACTTCACACTTACTAACAAATACTACAATATTACTCATCGACTTATTCATCGCGTAGTCTGGTATTATGCAGGCATATTTACTAGCAGGCAAGTAACAATCAATGATTCTGCGTCACGTAAACTATTCACTAGATTAGCATTTAAGCCAAAACTGACCAAGCTTCCGGGTTCTGACGTACCGATCTCGGGCTGACACCAAATCGATCTCGAAAGGCTCGGCTAAAATGCGATGCGTGCTTATAAGCACAAATCACTGCTATAGCTTTAATCGGCTCTTTAGTGTTAAGTAGCAAATGGAGCGCATGTCGTAAACGTTCTTGCAATAAGAACGCACCGGGCGTCTGGCCAATACTTGATTGAAAAACGCGTGTCAAATGTTCTTGAGAAACTTGCAAGGCTTCAGCGCAATCAGCAATAGAGCCTCCGCTCTCAATGTTGCGGTTTATCCACTCTAGGCACTCACGTGTCAGCGCGTTATCTGGTAAAGCAGATTCAAATAAATGCATACAACTCGACAGCACTGACCATACTAATTCAGCAGCCTCACTTGCCTGCATGCTCAATCGATTATTTATTTTACTCTTATAGGAAAAAATTCGCTGTACCAAACTATGTTGTTCCGGAATAGTAAATAAATATCCATAACGTTTATTTAAAGCCATAACCTGCTCGTTCATGCCCGAAAAGGTAAAACGACAAAAATGAAAATGGTCGGCACCCTTATCGGTGCCATGAATAAAAGCGCGCTCTTTGGTACAAAATAAAATTGCCTGTCCTGGATGAATGCTGTGACGCTGTTTACCACATTGCATAAACCCGCGACCGCCGAGGCATATTTTAAGAGTCACCCAATCAAGCTTCTGGTGCGAGCGCTGTAATCGATAGTTGGGATCATTCACGACTCGCTCGCCAATATAGGTCGGTTGGGGCAACAAGGGATCGGGACGAAGTACGGTCACGATCGTTGACCACAGCGAACCTGGCAGATTGGATTCATCAAAATATGGTAAGTCCATTCAAAATATGGTCTCTTTTATCTGTAGTTTTCCAGTAAAAACTGTTATCCTATATCAAAGAAAGGTTATTTATGTCAAATTCGCGTAAACATGTCCTCGTCCTCATGTGTGATCAAATGCGTGCAGACCGCCTCGGTGTGGTCGATCCTATGAGCCACACCCCTAATCTTGACGAACTCTGTGCCAAAGGCGTTCATTGCAGCCAAGCCTTTAGCAATCATCCCCAATGCTCACCTGCTCGCGCCTGCCTCATCACTGGTCAATACAGTCACGAAGCTGGCGTACTCGCCCTCAAAGGCTTTGCTAATCAACATTCGATATTAACCCCTGGCCACCCCAGTGTCGGCAAGGTTTTTCGCGACAACGATTATCGCACTGTTTATTTCGGTAAAGGCCATTTTGAAATTCCGATAAGTGACCTTGGCTTCGACGAAGGTTTGTGCACTGATAAAATGAATTTTAGTGATGAGGAGGCCACGGAACGAGGATTTGGCTATGTGCCCCCAGTCCTGCGCAGTGATTACCATGCTCACCAATCATGCATGGATTATTTAAATAATTTTGAAGATGACGGTCGTAATATATTCCTCTTTTTCTCAACTAACTTACCGCACCCACCATTTTACACCTGCCCTGATCACATCGATAAATTTCCAGAAGATAAACTTCAGTTACCACCAAGCCATGGTAAAGAAACCTGGGATAAAAAACCTGAATTTGTCAAAGAACATGCGGCTGGCGATCATGGCTCCCACGACAGCGACGAGCAACGCAAGGAATTAGCACAGTATTATTCGATGATCGCCGAGATGGATGGACATTTTGGTGATATCATCAATGCGTTTAAAGAAAAAGGTTTGTGGGATGATACCATCGTTCTCGTTATTGCTGATCACGGAGACATGATGGGTGGGCATAATTTGCGTCTCAAGGGCACACTCCCCTATGATGACATCTTGCAAATTCCAATGATTTGGAAGTTCCCTGGCGATGAACATGCTGGCACCACCTGTAACGACCTGGTCGACCAAGTCCATGTACCAGCAACCTTAATGCAGGCTGCCGGAATCGATGTACCGAGCGCATTTCATCACGGTGGGCAACTCGAAAAAATAACCGGCACGATCAGTAACGACGAACCTTTATTCTTTGAACATTATGCCGCGTACTGGGGCAAGCATCCATTCATCGGTTTACGCAGTAAAGAATGGAAATACTTGCGTTATTACGGCCCAGGCGAAGAAGGTTTTGAAGAACTCTACGATCTTAAAAATGATCCGCTTGAATTAGATAATAAAGCAAGCGAATTAACTACGCAGGCTGCGGAATTTCGTCAGCAATGTGAAAATTGGTGGAATAATACCCAGGGCAAAGATTTAACATTTTATGAATCAGATTATTACACACAAAACGAGTGGAATGAAGAGAGATATGGGGTTAAGGCTTAAACATGCGAATAATATACTTCGACATTGATTGTCTTCGTCCCGATCATTTAGGGTGTTACGGTTACGACCGTCCGACATCACCATGTATAGACAGCATCGCTGCAGAGGGCATGCGCTTTAATCATCATTATTGCAGTAGTTCACCATGCATGCCTTCACGTGCTGCTTGGTCTTCCGGCCGCTTTGGTGTACGCAATGGCGTTGTCTCGAATCATAGCGGCGGCGGCCAATTTTATCGCGAAGATGGTCGTTATGGCGGTGCCAAACCTGATAACGAAATGTTTCCACGGCAAATTCGCAAGCATGGATACAACAGTTATTCATTCACCACTTTTGCTGACCGTCACAGTGCCCAATGGTTTATGACCGGCTGGACTGAATTTCATACGCCCAATTTAAAATGTGGTGGCGATGATGCTTCGGAAATCAATGCCAAGGTCTTACCATGGTTAAAAAACAATGCTGCCCAAGATGACTATTTCTTACATATTCACTACTGGAATGCACATCGTGCCTATTTTATAGACGGTAAATGGGCAGACCGTTTTGAAGATCATCCCGTTACCCAAGAGTGGCCTGATGAAGAAACTATTGCTGCACATCAAAACGTAAAAGGTCCCTTTGTTGCAAGTAATCAACCTTATAACGATAACGGCAAAGCTTCTCACAATAAAAGTCCATTTCCCTTAATGCCTGATTATATCAGTAATCGCAAGGACTTTGAACACGTCGTCACTGGTTATGATGCAACCATTGCCTACGTCGATTATCACATCCAACAAATAATTGATGAATTAAAAGCACAGAATTTATACGAAGATACTGCCATTATTATTTCAGCCGATCACGGCGATGCTTTTGGCGAACACGGTATTTATACCGACCACTGTTTTGCTGATGAATGCATACACCGCCTGCCATTTATTGTGCGCTGGCCAGGTGTCACGCCGCATAACAGCGAAAACAATGCGTTTATGTATAACATCGACATGGCCCCGACCATTTGCGAATTAATAGGTGCAGATATTCCAAAAGGCTGGGACGGCGAATCCTTTGCTGAGCACTTGCGCGGCAATGCGGGTCCTGACCGCGACTATTTAGTCTGGGACACCGCTCTTTATGCTGCGCAACGCTGTGTCCGCAGTAAAACACACCTGTACCAGCGCACTTACAATCCGGGTCAATACACACATATTCCTGAAGTGGCATTGTTTGATCTCATCAATGATCCCTATCAAATAAAGAATATTGCTGATGATTATCCTGAATTAGTCAAAGAGATGCAGCAGATAATGGATGATTGGGTTGGTGAACAACGGGCCAAAGACTTCACCTGTCCCGAAGATCCGTTGATGCTTGCCGCTGCAGAAAGTTACGGATAAAAATTAACGCCTACGCCGTTGTCCACGACCTCGATTGCGTCCTCGCTCCTGCCCGCCGCGTTCGATCCGACTGGTCCGTCCTCTAGATTTTTTCTTTTTCTTACTTCCACCCATTTGTGTGAATCCGGCTATACACAATATTACCCCAAAGACTGCCAAACCCATTGGACTATTGGTACCGCGCATGACCATCGTCCCCGATAAACCACCAATGATCATTATAATACCTACAATTAAATTCCCCATAATATAAACACCTCCAACACATCAGTAGTAAAGTTTCTTATAATGATACTTACAAAGAAAACACTCTTGCGCTTGAAATCTTGCTTAAGTCACACGCATTGCAAGACACTTTAATCAAGATTAGCGACCAAACACCTATGGGTTAATTAGTGATGAACGCAATAGGATGATTCAACTATGGGCTAGGCTCTTCTGTAGCGCGTGTTCACAGATGTATGCACCTATTGGCATTGCAGAAGTCGCTGCTGGAGACGGTGCGTTGCAGACATGTAAGCTATGTGGCGTTTCTGCGAATAAGAAATCATGGACCAAACTACCATCTGCTAAGACGGCCTGCGCACGAATACCTGCCGGATAGGGCTTTAAATCCTTTAATTCAATGTGTGGACAATATTTTTGCACTTGTTTCAAATAACCGGATTTCCACCACGAATTTTTCACTTCAGCAATTCCAGTTTTTATGTTTTGTTTCAGCACGCGCCAAAAGCCAGCATAACTAATCATATCTTTAATATCACGTAAATTAACATTGATGGCGCCGTAACCTTCACGCTTCCAACCTAGCACTGCATTTGGACCAACCGTAACCGAACCGTCGATCATGCGGGTTAGATGAACCCCAAGAAATGGCAAATCCGGATCTGGAATCGGATAGATTAAATGATTAACAATTGCATTATGTTTTTCTGATAACTGGTAATATTCGCCGCGAAAAGGGATAATACGAAATTCGAGATCAATGCCCAACATCTGTGCACATCGGTCTGCCATTAAACCTGAGCAACTGATTAAATATCCAGTCTGCAAACGCACAGGCACATGCTTATCTTTTTTAATCTTAATGTCGATGTGCTTATCCATTTCTGATAGAGCCACTACTTTATGACCTAACAGTATATCACCGCCGCTCTGTTTGAATTCTTGGGCCAAGACTTCTGTTATTGATTTATAATTAACAATAGCCGTTGTTGATACAAATATGGCACCTAGACCTGTTATATGTGGCTCACGACGTTTTAATTCATTTTGATCAATTAAGGTCACATCAAGCTCATTTTCCTGGCAACGCTTAAACAAGGCGTGCATGCGCTCCATCTCTAATTCATTGCATGCCACCAATAATTTTCCACATTGATCGTGTGGTAAATGAAATTGTCGACAGAGCTCGAGCGTTTTCTGAGCACCTTCTTTACAAAAACGGGCCTTAAGACTGCCTGGTTGATAATACACACCGGCGTGCACCACCCCACTGTTGTGTCCCGTTTGATGAAAGGCGAGTGATGATTCTTTTTCTATAACTGCAATACGCGCGTGTGGACACTGCTGTTGTAATTGCAATGCCGTCGCAACACCAACGATGCCGCCGCCAATTATCGTGTAATCGTACTGCATATCTTATAAATTATGGAAACGTCCACGTTGGCGCAATAAAACGCGATGCAAATGTGGATCGTGCACGAATGGCATGCGTCCATGTAACCAGAAGTGATTGTTTAACACTAACATCGATCCAGGTTGTAACGAAATATTAAAACATGCTGTAGATGATTCTAAAGATTCCGACAATGCTGCGACATACATAGCCTCATCCATATTCTGTGGGACAACAAATTGATCAATATAACGCAGGCACGGACGATCATCATGCCAATGAAATAAAGGTGCATAGATCGCTTCATTGACATTCTTACTTGGCGGTGCCTCAAAGCGCATCGGTATGCCTGCCAGTGGATGAACAGCAAAATCGTCACAAGCTTCCCAATCATCCATATGTAATAAACGTGATTCACCTCCACAAGCATGCTGCTCACTAATTTTATGCATGAGGATCCAATCATTTATTTCATCCACATACGACCCATCCGTATGAAGCGTAAACATACGTGCTGCATCGCGAAGATAGCTATCACTCTTATTTTCTGCCTGGACTGCAAATTCGGCATAATAAGTTCCGGTCATTGCATCAAAATTAGGCAGCCCAAGTAGATGTGATATCGCTGTATTAAAACGCAAACATTCATCACTGGCAAGGCAATCGACGCCCGGATTTAACAAGAATGCTCCAAAATGGCGATTGCGTATTCCATTGGTGAGTTCAGCCTGCAATTCAAAACCAAAAATATCAATAAAATGTCGCGCTACTTCAAAACGCTTAAATGGAATGAATTCTAACGCATGCCGATCAAAAGAGATTGTTAGATCTAAAAACTTTTGAAATTTGTCAGCCTGCAAACATAATTCTTTAATACGCTTGGACTTCACGTGTTCTTCAACAGTGTAACCAAGCTCATCAGTGATAGCAGACATATGGCACCCCTATTTACCCTAATCTATATTCAATTATACAGATGGTACTAGGATTTATGCCTGAAAAAATAGCATGCTTATTCTTTATTTTGTGGTGCACCAGCATTTTTGCTTGCTAATTTCTCCACAACACGCTCATATATCCAGCCTGCCATGAGACGAGGAATACGATTCTCTTTCGCTATGAGCTCAAGCATAACGTCTTTACCCTCATTACGAGCAAAAGCATCGCGCAAAGATGGGGCATCTTCAGCGCTTTCGAGCGCATTCATTAATTTTCGAATACGATAAGCTATAATAAGCGGACCGACTACTCCCCAAAATCCAAACAACCAAAATAATGGCATTATAATTAAAAACACATATTGCTCTGGCTGGGCATGATAAATGAGATTGTAGACACTATACGGTATTATAATTAATGCCCCAATTATCCAAACAAGCGTTATGCGTAAAATCATTAGTTAGGTTCTTATAATTAAATCGGGCTCTATGCGCTTCACTTTGCCGCGTGCTTTTTCAAAACGTTTAGCGTCTTGAATATAATGCGCTATATCAACGACCGCTTGCTGGGCGACTTGTTCATGCATTGACGAAACACTGCTTAATGCGGGCCGATGGAACGAAGCGTGATTGTCACCAAAGCCTATAACATCGACATCCTTACCTATTTCTAAACCGCTATCTCTGCATGCAAACGCAGCACCGAGTGCGTATAAATCATCATAACAAATAATCGCATCAGCCTGTTTATCAAATAAGGCAGCAGAGCGAACCGCAGCATAAGCAGATTCTATAATGCCCTGATCATCATGGGCCTGTGTAGCCGTCCATTCATCAAACTGAATTTTATGTTCAGCTAACGCTTCTTTAACCGCTTGTGCTCGCTCAACAGTACTTGGCAATTCAGGATCTCGATAGCCGAGGTAACGAATTGTTTTTCGATTTTTATTTAAGACATGCTGCACCGCTTTGCGCACACCCGATGCGCCGTCAACAGTCACCGCCGGTAAATCATCACCCCAGGGACTATTAATTAAAACCGCTGGAACATTGGTTTGGACCAATGACTTGCGTTTCATTTTACTGAGAGCCGGCCCATAAATGAGCAGACCGTCCATGCGTTTCTCTGCGATATAACGCGCCGCATCTTCAAAAGCCAATTGGCCGCTTAACAAGAGGGAATGACGACCAGCAGCACGAAGTGCAACATCCAAAGCAGAGAGCAGTGGGCCGAGCGAGGCATCGTGACGACCCTCTTCCATGATAGTGAGAATACCTATGGCGAGACTTTGCCTGCTACGCAGAGCTCTGGCACTGTGGTTGCGCCGGTAGCCCATGCGCTTGGCCTCAGCTTCGACCTGAGCACGTCGTTCTGCGCTATAGCGTTCAGCACCTACTCCGCCGGCCAGAATCTTACTTACCGTACATACAGAAACGCCTACAGATTGAGCAATCTGCTTCAGATTAGCCATGTATAAACGATTATGCATAAAATCTACAAATCAAGATAAACGTTTATGCATAAATGACTACTTAGAGCCAGTATTTCATCAAAAAGTTCATATCTGAGAGAATTCTAGCCCTAGAGCCTCGAAAGTGCAAAGATCTCAGCAGGCGTGAGCGCCCGATTGTACATGGCCAAGCCAGCTATTTGACCAGTAAAGAAATTCCCGATTTCACCTTTTTTCATCGAGGCTTCGCCTCGAGCTCCTCAGCCGCATGCTTCATTATTTTTTGTACCAAAAAATCCTGCCCAAATAGGGCAGGACATTTATTTGCGCCTGTCAAATGCTATCAAATTCACAACCGAGAAAGGGCAAATATCTCAGCAGGCGTGAGCGCTCGATTATACATGGCCAAGCCAGCTATTTGTCCGGTAAAGAAATTCCCGATTTCGCCTGAGCGATCGACAGCGCCGACAGTGAAATCTGAGCCGTTAGAGCCACCATCGTGGAGACCACCCGGCATCGGATACGGATTGAGCCCAGCGCGCACATCGAGCACACCGTTCAGCCACGCATAACCCTGGACGCCATCATAACTCATCGCCACGCAGACCCAGTCATGATGG
>JANQLF010000221.1 GCA_028280785.1 Planctomycetota bacterium | reverse complement strand
TGCTCATCAGCACTGAGCGAAGAAATGATTCCGGAATAATTCAACACTTCAATATCCACATCTTGAGAAACACTTAAAGCCAACGGCAAGCCGTGAATTTCAGGATATTCCCCAAGCTCCCATTTAAATGGAATATGAATACTACCATCTGCTTTTAGTGTAGCCAAAGTCTTACGAACATTTTTTCGACCATCTTTATGATGCCACGCCGCACTGTGTATCGGCCATTGTCGTGGAAAATAAATACCAGGATTACTCGGTATTGGTTCATACTGCATGTCGTAACATTGCCAGGTCAAAAACGCACCAAGACCATAACCGCGTGCCGTTCCTGTATAAGCCCATAATTTTTGTGGGAAATTTGCCCATCGTTTCGCATGTGTATTATAGCTCCATTGCGTAAAATAAGGTGCATTTTGCCGCAAAGATTCTTGATAAACAAGGTCGGCAACTTTCATCTTACCCTGACCACCTGACTTTGTGCTTTTTCGCTCATGCCAAGGACCATCAAAATGAACTCCATCTTTCAGTATCATCACCTTTACTACTTCGTCAAATTTTCTGATTATATCACCCCAGCGTTTATCATTAGTCACGCGACTGGCATAAGCCATAATATAAACATGGTCCATGGTATAGCCGAGGTCAAAATTAATTCCTTTTCCTTTATGCGCATTGCCTTCGCCAAATATCGGCCAACCACCTGCTGTTTTCCCCTGAAATGAAATTAAGTCATCCATATTGATATTATAATCATCAAGGATCGCTTTTTTCTTTTTGGGGTCAGACATTTGCTGAGCAGCTACCCATTGCGAAAATATTAATACCATTGGGCGATTAGCGCCGTACAGCATGCCACTCTTGCCACTACAATACGTATCTTTCCATTTACTGATGGGACCTGGTGCACGGCTCATTGCACCTCGATAAATGATTTTCTCATAAATTTCTTCACGAGTAGCATCGTAATGACGGATTTTTACCCGTTCTTTTAAAGCGGGATGCTTATGTTCACGTAAAGAGCCGAGTGCATATGCTAAATCAGCTACAATCATGCCGTGCGTGAATTCACCTTGCAAACGCGTCTTCCATTCTGGCCACGAACCGTCCCAACATTGCAAGCGGGTCATCATATCCATAGCGCGAATCGCACTATCACGCCCTGCATCGCCGCCGTAGGCAGCGCATATGCGTGCTACCTGCTGCGTACGACCTTGGGCGATTAAATAGCCCTTACTCGCATTAAAACCATTTTTAGGAAAGCGCTGTGAGTCATAAGAACCGTCATAAATATCCTCTAAAACAAGTCCGTCGATATAAAAGGTCGCCGACGTTGGTTCTAGTTTTTTGCCGTCGGCTGGGAGACGACGGTGAGCAATAGCCAGATCAAATCCTTCTACAGCTTTCCAAAATTCATTTTTCGGTGTCTTCATCACACCACAGGAATTATTAAAAACAAAACCCCAATCTATATATGCTTTATGAGGATTATCACTAAACTTATGCTTAATGGGAATATCGGTAAACACGATTGGATCGGCTTCATTGCCCTTAAAATACACACCAAATCGCAAATCCGGGCTAATCGCATCATCGGTTTTAATCCACATTCCCATACCTGTTGATTTACTCAATGCATCAACAGGTTTATCAAAGCGAATTTGAATAAGATCTTTAATACCTTTATCTCGCTGCGCATTGGAAATATCACTCACTGTAATTTTATAAGATTTACCATCGCCATCGACATCCCAGTCACTTGACTCCTCAACGCTTACCTTTCCAGCGCCAGACCATGTTGCTGTTAATGGTATATCATCATGACTGCCTTTCCGTTGCTGTTGCATGGCACGTACGGCCGCCGACTCAAGCAATTTCGTCTTTTTCGCAATAGCATCCTTATAATTTTCCCTCGCAGTATCTGCCGCATCCATTGCACACCAACACAAGGATCCATATATGAGGACAAGCAATGAAAGACTCTGTAGCATGAGTGCTCCTTAAATTAGTAACACATGTTTTCAAAGTTTGTGACTATACGTGTGCTAAATGTATTTTAGCTACGCTAAGTTGATAATTATCAAAGGGTTCCTTCATAGGAACCATATTGCAACAATTTTAAAGTTGCACGATCTCGCCAATGGCGGCTTGCCCAAGACAACGGCGATTCCCCCCTAGCATCTTTGATAGTTTGGTCCGCACCCTTACTTAATAAATACTCGATAGTCTCATAGGGCTGATAGGCTGCGGCACGATGTAATGCTGTTTCTCCGACGACACACACATCACGCATGAAATTTCCTGTTTCAAAACCAACTGCTGTTTGTGCATTTACATCTACATCATATTCGAAAAGTAATTTAATTGCTTCCAAGCGTTCTTCACAATCAACAGGCTTTGCACACAAAGAATGCAATGCATTCTCACCCGTTTGTTGATGAGCACAATTAACATCGATACCTTTATTTAAAAACCAACGAATTGTTTCGATATTAACTTCCCAAACATGAAAACAAAAAGGCGGATTCCCATCTGACCATAGGCCATGCGGATCTGCCCCATGCTCAAGCAGATAATCTAAAATCGGGATATGAAATGAGACTAATGCATTGACACCATTTGAAGCGCAAACATTAACATCACCACCTGCTTCTACATAGGATTTCACCGTATCAAAATCGCCGTTCCAAGCAGCATCTTTAAATGCATCAACAGTCACCGTTGCCATACGTACACATAGTAAGATTAATTTCACTAGAACCAGCATCATCCATTAAACAAACGAGCACCACCTCACTTCGTAAACACCTGTAGGCCGATATTGATATCGGTTGGAATGATTATATACTGAGGAATGCTGCTCTGACTCTTGGAATGAAAGGAAAATACATGGCAGATAAAACTTGTAATCCACAACAAATTAATAACCGCAATGCCTGGCGCATGTTCCGTGTTATGGGTGAATTCGCTGCAGGCTTTCAAATGCTTTCAACCATACCGAGTGCAGTTGCTATTTTTGGTTCTGCTCGTACCAAACCGGATCATCCACATTACGAAGCCGCTGTTGAAATTTCACGCCGCTGTGCTGAACGTGGATTCCCAATAATAACTGGTGGTGGGCCAGGTATAATGGAAGCCGGTAATAAAGGTGCGCACGAAGCCGACGGCACCAGCATTGGCCTCTGTATCGAATTACCATTTGAGCAACGCGGTAACCCTTACATCACGCATAATGTAACATTTCATTACTTTTTTGTTCGTAAGGTCATGTTTTTAAAAGCTACCGGCGCTATTATCGTTATGCCTGGTGGCTTCGGCACCATGGATGAGTTATTTGAAACCATCACTCTGGTTCAGACCAATAAAATTAAACAAATGCCAGTTGTTCTCTATGGTAAAAAATATTGGCAGGGCTTACTCGATTGGCTCAAATCAACTATGGAAGAAGAACATGCTTACATCAGTCCAGGTGACATCGATTTGATGACCGTGGTTGACAGTGTCGATGAATGCATGGAAGCCCTTGGTGATCTTGAAACCACCTGTCCATTCGGCCTACTCGACCTAGAGGACGATGAAGAAGGCTTGTTTCCCCCGGTGACCTAAACTAGACAGGCCCGCTAATCACGAAAAACTCCCTGCATGAGCAAGGACGACGCTGCTGCTCCGCAACACATTGAGGATCCGAATGCAGCACTGCGTCATCCCTTAACCGTATTGGTGTGTCTATTACCACTGAGCATCATCGGTGAATTATATCGCTGGATCATTCTTAAACGACATGAATTACTTGCCGATGAGGTTTGGAATGAACTAGGCAGACAGGCTGGAATACATGCTCCTGCCATCCCGTCTATCATTTTAGCATGTGGCTGCATTGCTTGGATGTTTATTGGAAAAAAAGATTGGACCCTGCCACCAATTGCCGTCCTTATTCAAATTGTTTTGTGGGCACTGTTGTGGTGCCTTGTGCGAACTGTCATTAGCTTCACTAATGAAGGTTTGCAGGTCGATAGTGTTCAAGTACTGGGGACCATGGGCCTGTGTTTAAGCGGCGCTGTTCAAGAGGAGTTAATTTTTCGCGCGGTCAGTATTGGCTGCATCGCTTGGCTTATTTCATTAATGGGCATACCATTTCGCTGGTGCTTATGGGCATTGATTCCTGTGAGTGCAGTGTTGTTTGCTCTCGCGCACACGCATGTCATGAATAGCAGCATTACGCCAGAGGCATGGCATACAGCAATGGTCGTCGAGCACATCGTCGCTGGTTTGATTTATGGTTATATTTTTGTTAGACAGGGATTAGCTGTTTCCACACTTACTCATTTCTTTTTTAATTTATTAGTTGTCAGTGGTCTATTAGGTAATTTTTAAGATAAAATAAGCTTTTGAATTATTTATCGTTCTAGTAGTCTTTAAATTATGCAATCACCATGCATCGGTCGCTGTGATCCTAATTCTGCAATCTGTCCTGGATGTGGCAGAACTGATAAAGAAATATGCAATTGGATGTTCTACACTGATGAAGAACGTGCGACCATTATGCAACGCCTCAAAGATAATGGCTATGGTCGTAACGAATCTGACGAAGCAGAAAATAAAGGTGGCAGTGTTTTTGGCCGCAAAGGCAAAGAGTGGAAACTCCCTCCGATCAACGAGGTCTAATAACTTAAATCGTAAGTTATTGATATAATATAGGTTACAGTCCCGCAAAGCGTACGGTTCGCCCAAGCGAATCCGTCTCATTAGTATCTATTTTATTCATTCATTCCCCAAGGAGACAGCAATGTCTGCACAACACTGGGCCGATGAAGCGATTCTCGGCCAGCGAACGGGCCCGCCAAGTATTTGGCGTCGGCTCTATTGGAAACTCAAACGATTATGCAGTTCAGGTTTACGCCTCTGCCTCATCGTTGTCAGCACCACCGCGTTGGTGGTTCTCGGCATATCTTGTTTATCACCACAAGCGCTTTCACAAGCCGAACAAGTTCGGCAAGACATCAATAAAGATGCCAAGCGCATGATGAAGCGAGAAATTATTCCAGCGAGCAAGGAAGCTGTTAATGAGCTTAAACGCTTAAGTGAAGAACTCTTCCCTGATAAAATCAAAGAAGCGGAAGACTCGGAATCAAAACAACATCTGTAATAAAAAAAGGCGCCATTGCGGCGCCTTTTTTTATTACAGATAAAGAGCGTATTTATCCACCGCTTGTTGAGCGACGGCCGCCACCAGTGGTCGTACGTCGTGCTGACATACCGGCCAATTTAACTTTATTGCGTCGGTTCTCTTCAACCGCTGCGTCGTAACGCTCTTGTAATTTATCAAGCTCACGACGATGTTGATTGGTTTTGTCATCAAGTTTCTTATTCAAGGTTGCATTCATACTCTTCATGCTTGCAGCAACGCCTTTTTCATCAGCGAGTTTCTTCTCAAGCTCACGCACTTTCGATATTAAATCATCACGCTCATCATGTGCTTCACGTAATTCTTCTTCTAAAGTTTCTACTGCTTCTTGATTATCCAGCTCACCTTCTAACTGACGATTGCGCGCTAAGGCCTCTTCGAGGTCGGCTTTAAAGGTGTCGGCACGATGCTCTAATTCGGCAATGCGTGCGCGTTGCTCACCTGCGTCATCCAACTCAGCCTGCAGCTCAATGATATGATCATCGCGCTCTTCAAGATTCTTGGTCAACTCTTCAATCGTCGTTTGCAGCGTGGTAATTTGCGCTTCATAATCGTCACGGTCATCTGAAATTGACATCTCAGTAGCACGACGTGATTTTTGTTCATCAGTCAAGCGACGCTTAACTTCGCTCAGTTCACTTGATAACGAATCGCGGGATTCTTCTTCACGTGCCAAGGCTTCTTCGAGATCTGCCTCAGTATCTTCCAAGCGTGCTTTCGTGTCATCTAAATCAGAACTCAGGCCAGCTGCTTCTGCCTTAGTCTTGGCTAATTGATCTTCTAATTTAGCTGCATGCTTGGCGGTTTTATTGAGCTCTTGATTATCAAGCTTCAGTGTTTTCAGCGTACTTTCACGGTCAGATAGCGTGCTTGATTCAGAAGCTAATTGTTTCTCTAAATCTTCAGAATATTTTTCGAGATCATCAAGAGTCTCATTCTTCTGATTTAATTCATGGGTAATTTGACTTACACGGGTACTTAATTTATCGACCACTTCTAAACTTGATTTCAATACACGCGCTGTGTCATTGTCATTTTGCGCGGCTACATCATCAAGTTTCTTATAGGTTTTGGTAAATCGACTTTGCCCCTTGCTACCACCACTGATCGCTAATGCAGACTCAGCAGCACCAGCCAAATCAACTAAACTACGTGCTAAACGACGCTGCTCTAAATCACAAGCCTCAGATTTAGCGGTTAATTTATCTAATGCTTTTTGCGTTGCATTGAGATCACCGGTTGTTGATTTAAGCTCACCTTGCAACTGCTGCGCTAAAATCGCCTTTTCACCCAATGATTCATTGGCAGTGGTCATGCGCGCAATTTCACCATGCGCTTCATTTAATTCCTTATGACGTTCGGTTAATTCAGCCGATAGATGTTCAACCTCTTCTGTGACCGATTGCAACTGCGCGGTGCTGCGATTTAACGCAGATTCCATTTCCTGCATGCTACTTTCTAAGTCGCTGATATTTGCTGCCTGCTCCTCAGCATTTTCAGCCAAGGTACTGTTTTGTGCGTTGGCCTTTTCCACTGCAGTGACCAATGATTTACGACGCACGGTAAGACTATCACCGACATTGCGCGCTGCGGTTGCAATATCATCGCCTAAATCATCACGGAATAAATTATCAACTTCATCATCCCAATCGTCACCTGCATCACCAATTAATGACTCAAGCTCATCGCGTGCAATTGTCATTGGCGGAGCGTCAGTAACTTGAGCCATGGCAGTATCTGCATCAGCCAAACTCAAAACGATTTCAGCAAGATCGACTGTCGCACGCTCGGTTTTACGAGCCAATTCACGACTATCTTTTAATTTTTTACCCAACTCATCGGCACGACCCACAGCATTTTCGACTTCTTGTTGAAGCGCCTCTTGGTCTGCTGCATTTTGTTCGTCGCTTTCAGCCTGCTGTTCTTCCAAAGATACACAGCGCGCAGCGGCCGATTCAAGATCGTCCTGCAATTGTTGAATATTGTTTTCTGCTTCTTGTATGGTGGCTTCAGCATCTGCTAACTGCTCTTGCAGTTGCTCCTGTTGCGAAGCGTAAGTATCAACATCAGCTTCTAATTGCGCGCAATCTTGCTCAAATTGCTCAATATCTTTGCGCGCTGACTTCATGCGGTTGCCCTGCAATTTAATCCGGCCGGCAACAATGTCAGATAAATCACGAGCCGCTTGCAATGCATCTTGCATACTTGGCAAGGAATCAAGCGTTCCTGATTTCTTATCAACAAGGCCATTTAGTTGATTTTTAAATACGGGCAGATCGCCATCGTCATCTTCATCAGTTAATGGCGCGAGTGGATCATTCATGCCACCGAGCGAAGAAGCCAAACCACGCAAGGATTTAAGCACACCATTTAAGTCTTTGGTATGGCGATCATCTTCAGCCTGTGCTTGAATTAACGCTTCGCGCAATTCTTCACGCTCTGTTTCTAATCCAGCGAGCGCCTCTTCATGCTCTTCATTGAGTTGCTCTTCCATTAAACGTAATTGCTCGTACGCCTCTGCTAACGATTCCTGAGCAGATTGCGCCTGCGATAAGGCATCGTTAATTGCTGCTACTTCGGTAAATCCTTGAGCATAAGCGTTATCCAATCCAGCTGCACTAGTATTAGAAGCGCGCTTAGTCGATTTACGACCTGTCTTTTTGGTGGTGGTGCGCTTGCGGGTTGCAGCTTTCTTCTTGGTTGCTTTACGTTTGGCCATTGATTGGCACTCCTAGAAATGAATAAATTTGGATTAAAGGGTTAACGTTTTTTCCGACGTGGGCTCGGTGTTCCATCTGCAGTACGAGCACGCGCTCGTAATCCTGCTAATTCGCGCTTCAATTGACGAGCTTCTTCTTGAATTTGCTCGCGGCGTTCACGCTCTGTCTGTATATCGTTATTGAGTCGTTCGATCTTACGCATTGAGTCTGATTGATTTTTATCACGAGATTTTTTCAGGCTTTGACTACGAGCTTTTTCTTCAGCAAGTTGTCGCTCGAGCTTCCGTGTATTGCGTGCGCCTTTATCACGTTCACTTTGCACTTCACGCAAGCTTACCTGCAAGGAAATTAATTCTTCACGAGCGCGTGAAGCCTTATCGACTTCTTTTTGCATGCGCACTACATCGCGGTTTGCATCTGATAATTTATCAGACAAGGTGCGGATACGGGCCTCTAGCCCCTTCACCTCTAAGCGCTCTTCTTTGAGGTTATCAATTTCATGCAATTGATCTGATATACGTGCTTCTCGTTCATCAATTGATGATTGCAAGGCAGCTTGTGTGCTACCAGCTTCAGCGCGCACAGCGGTTAACTCATCCTGCAACGTTTCAAGATCAGCTGCCAGTCGCTCATTTTTACTTTCAGCTGTTTCTAGCTTACGCATGACGCGGTCAGCTTCTTGATTAAATTCCTCTTTTAATGCTTCGGCACTGGCCAACGCTTCGTCGAGATCAGCATTAAGATTTTCAATTAGATCAGCCTTCTGTTGAGAATGCTGCTCAAACATTTTTTGATGCTCTTGTAAGGCATCCTGTAATTGTGAGCGCTCATCTTTAAGGCTAGATTCTGATTGCTGTGTTGTAGCCAAAGCTTTTTCTAATTTATCTTGCTCTTGGCGTAAAACTTTCGCCGCGTTCGATTCTTCTTTTATTTGGTTATCTAATTGGGCGATACGGTCTTCGCCATCTTCATGGTTCTTACGTGTTTCGCGCAAGTCACGATGCATATCTGAGATTTGATCCATGACTCGATTCAATAACTCAGAACCATATTCGGCAACCTGCATCGGCACACCACTTGCAGTCGCTTTGGTTAAACTTTGAGTTGTGCGGTCCAAACGACGGCTTTGACCTGGGCTCATTAAACCGAGTTGGTCAAATAAATCACTTGAGTGCATGCCAAGTTCTTTAATCGCACGAATTAATTGTTGTGAGGCATTTTCAGCTTCTTCCATGCGGTGCTTGGTTCGTTCGAGCTCTTCGCTCGTTTCTGAAAGATTGCTTTCAACATGCGCTTTTGCTTCAAGCTCCTCTTTTTGCTCGGCAATCTGTTCGCGAGCAGCATCGAGATCACTGGAAGTGGCACTGTGCTCTTGGCGTAAATCGTGCAATTCTTTTTGGCGTTGTTCTAATTCATTATTAACGCCATCAAACTGACCTTGGAATGCGGACAATTCTTGAGTCGCTTGCTTATGATCCTTGCTCAATGAATCAAACTCAGCCTTTTGTGCCTGAGCCTTGCTTTGCAATTCAGCAAATTCCTCTTTGAGCTGCGACTCGTGCTTAGTTAAATTGGCACGTGCATCAACATGCTCTTGCAGTGCTTCTGAATAATTTCTAATCATGCGTTGTAGCGCTATGGAAATTTCACCTGATAAAGCCTCGCGATCAAATTCCTGACCACTCGCCTCATGAACCAACTCTTTTAATTCACCAGCTGCGGTAATCGCATCGCCAAGCAATTTCTTACCGTCATTATCTCGCGGTAAAAATTCACTAACTGCTTGCGCACTTTGCTGCCAAGCACTTACCAATATCTGTAATTTTGCGTGATCAGCTTGCTGCAAAGTCTGCAATTCTTTGTGCTCAATTTCGAGTTGATGTAATTGCTCTTGCATTTGGGCATTATGCTCTTGCAACTCTTCTTCGATATTCTGAGTAGACGAACGTAATGAATCGTGACGTTCTTGCGTTTCTTGTAATTGACCCTGCAACTGATCGATGAGCGCAACTTTCTCATTTAAGCTTGCCTGCAAAGCTGCTTTTTCTTTTTCTACATCTGCCTTTTGCTTTTGAATGGCGTCAAGCTGACCTTCAGTCTCGCCAAAACGACTTTGTTCATCATCGAGTTCATTTTGTAAATGTTTTTCGCGCTCTTCTAATTCATGAACACGTTGAGTAAATTCAGCAATTTGATCATGATCAGCGGCCAATGTGGTTATGAGCTCTGACATACCATCGCTAAATATAGCTAATGCAGCATGCAAGGCGTCGTAACGCTCATCAATTAATGTCTTATCAACGTCTCGACCTTCGGCGATATCATCAGCTGTTTCGCGTAATCCAATGGCTGCGGCACTGACATCGCTTTGGGCTTGCGCTAAATTATCTTCAGCATGTCCAAGCTCACGGTCGCCTACGTGTTGTGGAATCGCTTCGCACAAATCACTCAAAGCACTAGCAATGCGTGCGCTTGCTGCACTGGCTGCCTCTAATGCACCTGCAACTTGCGCTGTTGATTGTTGGCCTTGCTGAATTTGTTCCTGCACCTCATCGCGTGCTTGCTCTAAATCAGAAATCTGATCTTCGTATTTACGACTAATTTGAATTTTCTCTTCTTCAAGTTGCTGAACTTGCTCGTTAAGCGCCTTTTCGATTTCTTGCGCTTTTTGCTGATCTTCAGCAGACTGCTCGCGCAATCCGGCTAGTTGTGTTTCTAAATCAATTGCATGGGCACCAGATTGCTCAGCAACGGTCAATGAATCTTCAAGTTCAGTGATACGTAAACGTAATTGTGAAGCTTCAGCATCAGCCTCCTCACGTGCTTCAGCCAAAGCCCTAGTTTTTTCTTCAACAGAATTTTGCAATAACTGCAGCTCTGATGTTTGGGTTGTGAATTGCAATTCGAGATCTCGATAATTCGCTTCGAATTTCGCCTTAGTTTCGTTGGCCTCATTTAATTGACCATCGAGGTTGGCAATTTTTTCTTCTGATTCTTTTATCGCTGCTTCAGCCGTTTCGCTACCAGCAGCCTGTTGTTCCTGCAATTCCTGCAATTCGTTTTTGGCCTGCTGTAATTCACTAACAATGTCTTCGTGTTGATCTTTAAATTGCTCTTGCTTTTCAGCTAATTCGTCGCGCTCAGATTGTAATTGTTCAACAGCTAGCTTTTGTTGAGCAATTTCGTCATGCACTTCATCAAGTTCGTGTTCTTTGTCTTCAAGGTCTTTTTGCTTGGTGTCGAGAGACTCTTCAAGTTCAGTGACGCGACGATCTTTATCCGCGAGCACTTCTTGTTTGCCACTGGCTTCCTCTTGCAAGGCCTTGAACGCTTCTTCTTTTTCAGCTAAGGCTTGTTGTGATCCAGAAACCTCACCACGTAAAGACTCAAGCTCCTGTTGTTTGGCATCTAATTCTTCTTGGCGTGCAGATAATTCTGCTTCGAGTTCAGTAACACGACTTTCTTTTTCAGCCAAGGCTTGTTGCTTGCCACTTGCTTCATCTTGCAACGCTTTGAGTGCCTCTTCTTTTTCAGCGATAGCTTCTTGTGATCCGGATGCATCACCACGCAATTGATCTAACTCTTCCTGCTTGGTATTGGCTTCATCAGTAAGCATTTCAAACGAACGCTTTAATTCATCGTGCTCTTTTTCGAGACGGATGTAGGCCTCATCGCGACGGGCAAATGCAAGCTCTTGGTCATTCTTCAGACGCTCAAGCTCTTGGGCACGTTCAGCAGCAGAATTCGCCTTCTGCTCCCACTCAGCTTTTAGTTTTTCATGTTTTTCAATAAGTTGCTTTAAAGCATCTTTTTCTTTATGTGCGACTTCAACTTCCTGACGCAGTGATTCGATGTCTCCGTCTTTATCTCCAGCGCCACCCTCAAGCTCATCTATTCGTTTATCTTTTTCAGCAACTGCCTCTTCAGCAACTTGTAATTTTTCTTTTAATTCTTGTAATTCTTTGTCAGTCTCTTCAGCCTGAGCAGCGTTCGCTTGCGATGATTCAGCAGACTCACGCAGTGATTGAATCTCTGACTTCGCTTGATCGAGTTCTTCGTTTAAGGCACTCGATTGTTTGCGTAACTCCTCAAGCAATTGTTCTAGTTCAGCATTGGCACTTTCTA
>JANQLF010000168.1 GCA_028280785.1 Planctomycetota bacterium | reverse complement strand
TGGCATGTTCTTTAATCCATTTTAATGCGCTCGGTGTAACGTCTTCGGCACTTTCCATACCACCGCTGCCGGTGTCGTGAATCTCTTTAAATCCACAGTAGTAATTATAGGTTGAATGTCGATTGGCGAAGCCACCGATGTAACAGGTGTGCATGCCTTTATTCCACATCACCTTTGGAAAACTGGTTTGATCTAAAGTGAAACGGAAATTACGATCAGGGCCTTGTAAGCGGTGATCGGCATTGGTGCCGCCGTGATTCACCACACCCGTGTGGATACCAAATTGGCCAGTCATCATCGCCGAACGTGATGGCAAGCATGGTGCGTCGCTGCAATAATAATTATCAAAGCGAACGGCATCAGCACAGATACTGTCGAGGTTCGGTGAGGTCTTACGGTGGTAACCGTAGCAACTTAAATGGTCTGGTCGAAGCGTGTCGAGGTCTAAATATAAAATGCGCATGGTTATTCCTTACTGCTGCAGTTGGTTCACGGTTTCTAAGAGTCGCGTTTCAAAATAAGATAATTGACTATTTAATTGTGGGCGAAACGACATCGCAATAGCCACGATGCCAACAAGCTTGTCACCCTGCATGACTGGCGCAGCCATACGTTTGACACCATTGTCGTTATAATACGGGTCCACATAAAACGCGTCATTTTTTATGTGTTTAATTAATTCTTTTAATTTAGCTTGAGTCAGTGCCTGATGCTTGCCGCCATCAACATACTGCCACATTAAATTATTTTTTGGTTTCGATTTTAATCGATCAGTAAATGCCAAAGCAACAGCAGACACCGCTTCGAGTTCTTCATACCATGGACGTAAAAATCCGGCGCGCGCATGTACCTGCACTTCATTTTCCGGCGCACTAAAGCGTTGCTCAATAAACATGCCATTATTACCACTGGTATACCATTCAACACAGGCATCACATTGTTCGGCTAATTGTTTTAAACATTGATGGAGTTGTTGTTCAAAACTCGCCTGACGTGGCATTAATAGCGAATGCGCACGGTAATGTTTATTTTCCGACTCTTTACTAATGATGCCTAATTCACTCATAGTATCGAGTAAGCGTAAAATGGACGCTTTCGGATAGGACGTCGCGCCGGCAATTTGTTCCAAGCTCATTGAATCGTGTTGATTCAAGAGATTGAGAATTTCAAAACCACGCTTCAGCGCTGGGACAGCCGTCATTAATACAATTCCATATTTGAACTACTTACCATATATGAAATATTTTAAGTTCAAGCAGTCACAGCTCCTTGGCCAATTCATTCCCTATGCGATAACACGTGTTTTCAGGAGCCTCTATGCGCGCACTCATCATCGCCTGTCTCTCAATTCTGATCTTAAACACAGTAACTGCAGAGACTTGGGTCAATAAGCTGTTCTCGGACGGGATGGTCGTGCAACGTAACGCTGAAATCAAAGTCTGGGGTACAGACAACGCCGGGCAGGAAGTCATGGTCAGTCTCAACGGCAAAAGCGCCAAAGCCACAGCCGCCGATGATGGCAGCTGGTCATTGCAGCTACCCGCGATGGAAGCCGGCGGACCTTTTGAGCTCGTTATTAAAGGCTCTTCTGAAAAAACCATTAAGGATGTTTTAATTGGTGAAGTGTGGTTGTGTTCTGGTCAATCGAATATGGCGTTTCCACTCGATTGGCTCAAAGGCCCAAAAGAAAATGTTTTATCTGATACCAAACCACAACTACGCATGTTTAAAGTTGAAAAAGATGCTGGTGGTGAAAAAGCCAAAGACATCAAAGGTAAATGGTCAAACGCCAATGGTAATATTTCCAAATGGTCAGGAACGGCCTATCACTTTGGTAAATTTTTGCATCAGCATTTAAAAGTCCCAGTCGGACTCATTAATAGTTCGGTTGGTGGTACTCCGGTCGAATCGTGGACCGATCATGCCGTCCTCGATACGATTCCATCAATAAAAGGACACATCGGATGGCTTAATAAACAAGTTAAAACCGGTAAATGGAAACCAGATAATCCTTGGCGACCAGCGAGCCTTTATAATCGCATGATCCATCCATTGCTTGGCTACACTATTAAAGGTGCGATTTGGTACCAAGGTGAAAGCAACGCCGGACGTGGTAAGGAATACTCAGAAACATTTAAGAAAATGATTACTGATTGGCGCAAACAATGGGACATCGGTGACTTTCCGTTTATCACGGTACAATTAGCCAACCACATCCCTAAAAATCATAAGAAAAAACCGACCGCCTGGGCCGATGTTCGCGAAGCACAAAATGATTCACTTGCGTTACCCAATACTGGGATTGCCGTAAGCATCGACATTGGTGATCCTAAAGACATTCATCCCAAGAATAAAAACGATGTTGGATATCGTTTATTCCTAAACGCACGCAAGTTAGCGTATAACGAAGACCTCGTCTATTCAGGACCACTATACAAATCCAAAAATATAAAAGGCACAACGGTTGTTATCACTTTTAACCACACGGCTGACGGTCTTAAAGCCAAGGGAGATTTAACAGGATGGGAAATTGCAGGCTCCGATAAAAAATACGTTGCAGCAAAAGCGACGATTAAAGGCGACACGGTTGTGGTTAGCGCTGACGGTGTCGCCAAACCTGAGTTTGTACGCTATGGCTGGAACAACAATCCAGCGTGTAATTTATATAACTCAGCTGATTTACCGGCCTCACCGTTTAGAACCGATAAGTAACAAGATAAAGTTGCTAATGTATTTTAGTAACTGTACTTAGATAATCATTCATACATGACACCTAAAGTGCTTTAGATAAAAATCTTGTCGTGCTGAGCTGGATTTCTATATTTTCGGCTATGAAATGTATACTTATTCTCCTTATCAGCACACTCTCGACCATCTGTTGCTATGGCGAAACCTTAGAGGACGGCGAATCGGTCTACATCTATACCGATGGCTATCTCGATAAAGGCATGAAAGCGGTCGGCAGTCGTTTCAAAGAAACCTTGGCAAATAAGAAAATCAAATGGAAGGTTAAAAAAGGCAAGACCAGTTCCTGGGTGTCTTTAACTGAAACCTATGAAAAGGACCTGCTGCGCGCTGACGCCGATCGTTATGTAATCGCCATTGGCCTCGATGATTTGTGGGATGAAAAAGGCGAAAAAGCCACGGAACTCTCCATCGAAGATTGGACTGCCTCAGTAAAGAAAGTCGTCGCTGCACTCAAAGGCGCAGGAAAGAAAATCGTTGTCTGTTCACCACATAAAATTTTCGAAGGCACTAACGAAGCAGCCAATACTAGGATAGAAGCGGCGCATTCTGCACTTAAAGAATTGGCCACTGCTGAAGAAATTAATTTCTGCGATTTACACACACCATTTGCAAAAGTTATTAGTGAATCCCCACCGGCAAAACGCGGTAAAGGCATTACCACTAAAGATGGGATAAAAATCGATAATAAAGGCATTGAACTCGTCACCTCAGCATTAGCACGATCAATATCTCTGGCCGGCAGCACCTTGACCAGAAAATTACGTAAAGGTGACGCCGTAGTCCTTATGAGTGAATTTAAAAACGGTGATCCGATGAAATTATTATCCGCATCACTCAAAGCAGAGTTCACCCCAACGATGGGTGTTGAATCGCCGCGCGCTGTTAACGTTGTTTATGGCGTTCGATTTATGAACAGCAAGGTAGAGGCAGACATCAAAGCATTCCAAAGTGCACGCCCAACCATTTTATTAATTTACCCCGACGCTGAAGCTGTTGGCGAATACACTGAAAAGAACGGTTTAGATAACGGTACCTATAAAGCAAAATTAAAAGATTTACTCACCCAGGCCCGTCAGCAAGTCGAAGCAGAAGTATTTGTCTGCACTAATCTCATTTGGACAGAGAAAAACGGCAACACCGAGGTTGATGGCACAAATTACAAACTCTGCGCCGAATGGGCCAAACAAACCCGCGAGGTTGCCAAAGAAACCGGCGTCCCCGTCGTAGACTTTTATCAAATGTGTTTGGATTACATCGAAGAACACGGTATCGAAAAAACCAAATTTGCCGGCTTCGTCAAGAAAAATGGTCAAGACCGCTATTACCCGATCCATTACCATTTCCGCGATCCCGTCGTGAAAATGATAGCTGATTTAATTCATTTTGAATATAAACCGGTACCGAAATAATTTATAGTTATTAGTTTTTAGTACTGGTAGCTTGTACTGGATCTGGTACCAGTCGCCGTTCCCGCTAAGCTTGCCATGTATACTCAGAGTCCTTGTCCTTATCTAAATCAAATGCACCTATAAATGTCAAATACTTACTTTTGTCTATTCCCGTAATAATTGGGTCATATTTGAAATCATATATAACAAATACGTAGGTGGTCGACTCAATACCCTTAGCTCTGCCTGCAGATACCGCAGATTGTATAAATGACTTGGAAAAAGATAAATACTTTAATTGATCGTATATGGCTAAAGGTGCTCCCTCTTCATCACAAAAGGATTCGACAAAGTCGTCGTCATAATAACCAAATCCAAAATCAGCGGAAAAATCGTTCCATGCTCCGTCATCACTCTCATCCTCCCAATCCGGAATCCAATAATTTTCAGGGATTTCAGCAAATGGCACATGAGCAAGCCAGATTGAAACTTGATTTTCTGCAGAGAAATGGGGTCCATCGTATTTTCCCATGGGCGTTCTCTATTCGAATCTATTCAAGTAGTTCATCATAAGATCCCACCAGAATCCAAAAGACATTTTCTATGCCAATTTTAAAGCGTCTCGAATCAACAATGGTAAAATGTTCATGCGGTAAATCCTCATCGACTCTGCCCTCAGTATAAGAATCTAAAGATCGCAACACTTCCTTGTATGAAAGCAATTCGCTTACTGTTTTGAAATCTGTCATATAATGGTTTTTTAATTCAACATAGGTTTTTTCATATTTGTAGGTTTTTGTCTCACTGTCGGTAATGCCTAATCGTACCAAGACTTCAGCTGCCAACTTTTCAGCTTCACATTCATTTTCAGAAACAGTATTGATTCTGCCATAAATCGTTGTCATGAATTCAACCACTTGACCTGGCACAGTAAACTATGTGATTTCATCTACAATCTCTTTCATGACCAGTTCAAATAGCTCATAAATCTGCTCTTGCTCGATTTCAGAATCATTTGCTGAATGTAGAATACCTGGATAGGAAATAGCAAAATAGTCATAGATTACCATGACTCCCATGGAGACACTTAAAGCCTCTTTTATACGGGCTTCTATTGTCGTTTTGACTGTATCAAGATTTGGCCAAGCATCCTTAAGGTCTAACGTAAATCCATCAATCCACGAAGCTATGAATTTTGCATACTCGTCTTCATTTAATTCCCTAGGTTCGATTATGTCATTCATCTTAAATCCTGTCAAACTACGTCCTAATGATCCTTGCTTTCTGAAACAGTCGCTATTCATCATTGAGGAAATATTCGTCCATGAAGTTTTCATAATCCGCAATTCTAGCCTGGTCTGGATTATCTGCATTTTTCTCTTCGTTAATAAGACGATTGGCAGCCTCTCCAATAAGCACACGCACTTCTTTCGGTGAATTTTGTAAAATATACGCTAACTCACCAAGGACTGCATCGTCACTATCTTCATCATAATCCTCATCATTTCGTAGGTTTAAATATTCCATAGCAATAACGACAGCGTAAGCAAGTTGGTCCATGGCACTTCCTTTCAGGTAATAGTTTTAATAATTTTATCAATAATCATAGATAACGATGTGTAATCATAATCTAATTCATCATCTATATCTAACACACCCGGTTTGTTCGATTTAAAAGTATGCAATCTACAACTCTTGTCGTTCGGAAATAACATTAATGCACAAGTTCGCTTAGCATCCATCATTGACCAATAGTCTAAACCTAATTTCATCAAAAGTTCAATTGTTTGTGTATACTTACCTGGTTCGTTAAACAATCGCGCTGCGTTAATAACATTCGCAATCGATTCATGAGATCCATCTGTTTTCTCAAAAAATCCGGTCCATTTTCTACTTTCATCCCAGTTCGCAGATGCATTAATCCAGCAATTGATCTTATCATCAACAGCATAGAAAGTTAATGTTTTAAATAATACGGATTTATCCATATTCACTTAATCAATACTTCTTTGGTTTCTGAGATGAATATGTACATACTAATTGTTATTTCAGTTTCGGACATGAAGCACATATTTCTGCTGCACGTTACCAATGTGGCTAACAAGAATAATCCAAACATTGTCGATAAGCGCATTACTTGACGCCTAGTGTGTTAGGTTGATGGGATTGATCATCTTGTTCTGGATTCACCTGAGTATCGTCTCCTATCAGTGATGATAGATATTGGGTAAATTCCTGACATTTCCCATTCTTTAATTCATGCGTTTCGAACCAAGTCATATCTATTGTAGACCCATCTTTATTCATAAGATATACTATAGATAAATTGTCTTCGGAATCTGAATTTCTGCTGTCTACTGCAACGAAATCACTAAAGGAGTAGGACTTTATTTTTAATGGAATGAAACCAAATAATTTAACTTGACATGAAATAACTTTTTTATACTCATTAATGTACCTAAAGTTATAAATAGAACATATAATTAAGAAAAACAAAAGAAACATAGTTCCAAAAAGAGGGTATGAGGTATCGTTTCCTGGTAACAACCAAATTCCAAACATCGCTAATAATATTAGTATAATACCTAATGTTTGGCGACTATGTCTGCCATATTTTACCATAACAATATCTGATTTCATGGCCATGTCTGTTCAATCAGCACACAATTTAAAGTCAATTTCCATATTATAATCTCTGTAGGACACCACAATCACATCAATTGTCGAACCCACTTGAGGCCAATCACTAGGATCTTTTGATAAACCAGGTGAATTGCCTCTTTTACCACGATCAATTAAACCTGTTAATTTATAGTCATACTTTTCTGCATAGCCCAGATCTAAAAACAATCCAAATATCTCTTGCCTCATCACTCGTAAAGAATGCTTACTCCCAACTTTATAGCGATCCTTCAATTGCTCCCATTTTTGATCTAAGGTTAAACTCACACGCCTTCCTTAGGACCATAATTAATCGGGAAGACCCCTTTTTCGTATTCCTTTCTCAGGTACTCCACCATTGTATCTGTCATGTTACTTTGCTCATAGGCATAGATCAAATCCAAATCATCTACTACATAGGAAACTATTTCGTGCCCATTAGACGATTCGAATAAAAAATGATGAATTCTTTCTCCGTCAGGATAGCGTAAATCATTCTTCGGGCACTTGTCATATGCAAGAGACCACGCTGCGTCAAACGGATCTTCGTCTCTGAAGTCAAGCCATTCATCCAAAACATCGTGTGGTGTATTTGCAAATATTTTTCCAAGAACTAATTCGTTAACATTCATATTGATTCAAGTAAACATTAAGAGTGCGGTTATCCAAATCAAAAGTAATATTTGGATAATACAGTAGATATTGCTTATGATCGCCAACTTACCATGAAAGTGCAGATCTGCATTGGACCAGTGTAGCATATTTCGGATAGTGAAATAAAGAGCGGTTAAACTCACAATGCACAGCAACAAGTCAATTCCTGTAAATAAAGAAATAGAATTTGAATCGTTCACCAAAGTCATAAAGAATACTACAAATGGCATTATCCACGCTAACTTCGCCGTTTTAATAGCGGAAATGTATTCTGGCGAATTCTTCTGAAGACATGAACGTTTATCAATTGTATCAGATTTCTTCACAATATCTTCGCTATCAGATGGTGCTGAAGAATTCCCAATAGTATTTTCCCGGCACGATGGACACGTTCCATCAATTTTTGGAATTACCTTATTTGAGCAATTACCGCATATCACTATATCCATTTTACTCTTCAGTAAGCCTATCATCATGCCACATCACATGTGCGGGCAATCTTCTTTTATCGACGAATTCGTGCAAAGCTTTTCTGATATCCGAGACCCCGTAAGTATAAAAGGTCGGGTATTCATCACCCTGACCATTTTCTAAAACAAATTCCATCATGCCTTCAGCATCGGAAAATTCGGGGTTACGCGTTGAAAACCCAATATCATCTGCATCGCGTAGATACATTAACCATCCAATATCCCCATTTATCAATGCCGCGATGCTTTGGCCATCACTTAGTGTTACAGTAAAATGTTTAAATTTGAAATCAGCCTCCAAATGTGAATCGATCTCTTCATGAGTTGTTTCTTCTACACTCATTATTGCGTCTCTTCATGCACAACATATGTCTGTTTTTTAGTGTTCATTTTGAAGAACAGCCAATTTAAACGATAGTTGAGAATAGCACCCTTCTCGCGTCCCGCCGGCTGATCATCAGCGATATAGAATCTGTTTAATTTCATAATTGAATAACCAAATCCAATGTATTTAATCGAGCCACCATCTTTGTAGGCTACTTCATCATAGGTAAACAATGGTTCTAATCCCTTATTGACTCTATCATAATCTATACCACTTCCGATCAATCGGAATGCAAATAGAACTAACCAAATCGATAAGATGATAAGCGATGTAATTATAGGTATTTTATTTTGACTCATACACTACCTATCAATCGGCTCCTGCATACTTAGCAAGCGCGTCGCTCATCTCAGCGATGCGGCTAGCTTCTAAATCAGCATGCTCCCAATCTGGATACTTCTTAGCCGATTGAGCATTGAGGAATGCCATCCATCGTAGGCCTATCTTCGCTTCCTTAACCATAAGATCATCAATCTTGCCAGTAATTTTTAATTGCCCAAAGGCGATTGCTATTCTAAGCCGACAATCCGAACCGAGATATCCGTCATGCATGCGATCTTTTTTGAGCCATGCATTCATGTCGTCCTCAGATATTTCTCCTAAATTTTGTGGAACACCAAGTGCCCAATCTGAAATAACTCCCTGTAAAAAACCAATGACGTTGCCACTTGCTTGCCCAGGCCCTCGATACCAATCTTCGAGCATCGCCAAAGCATCAGCTCCATCATCATTGCCGAACGGTGAAAAATCATCCATGCAACTATAAAAATAATCCCCTGGCACTATTGCCACAAAATGTGGATGACTTGATTCTGGGCATGATCCAATTTCAGGATCATTGTAATAATACGATTGCTTAGTCATCTTTTTTATCGATCCTCTCATAAGCTAAACCGGCTAGGGCATATATATGATAACCACAATGCTCAGTAAAGACACCTAGTTCACCGCACGCTGCGCATTCAATGTCAATCGCATATTCGAATGCGGCTGTTGATCCGTCCTCGAAATCTAGTTTCAATCTGGAGGTACTGGGAAAGTCTCCGGCTAATAAATTATCGCGATCATCATTCGTTTTTGCTCTTATCCATTCGGACAAGAGCTTCTTCCATCGGTTTGGTAAATCATCATAATTCATCGTTATTTACCTATTATCTTTCATCATGAATCAGTATCCCAATTTAAATATCTCTTCGCGACAGCTTCTGAATTCCATGCTTTGGCAAAGTGATCAATAAATTCCTCAGGCAGATCACCTACCATGAGAATGGTGACATCCGCAGTGCCAGCGCACGACACAAAGAAATCCTCATCACATAATCTTTTAATGGCATTTTGAATGGCGCCCCAGAGCGGAGAGACTATTTCGACATGTTCTTCGATAGAGATGTCTTCATGAAAAAGTTCATTAATTGCATCATTGATTTCTTCGAACTCCTCTTCGCCAAAGTTTGCACAATATCCCCAATCACCATAGGACCACATCATACCATTCTTGGTAGACGTAGTTCCATAATTGGGATCAACTTCTACGTTATAGCGCTCAACAGTAGCCGTCAGCTTTTCAATCGAATTTGCTACAGGATTGAGAAATTGCAGTGAATCATCTGTCCATAGACCAAATGAATAAAAATGGTCATCTGGATTATCGGCAACAAGTTTTTCGAATACATCCTTTGACGCCTTGTATACCATATTCTCAAAAGTTTCTGTGTTAATCATGGAAAACTCCCTGGTGAACTCATCACCAGTATGTTTGAATGCCCGATTTTGCATCTAGAGCCTTCTCTAGAATACTTATTAGCTTCTCAGCAGCAATGGATTTAAACCCAGGTGTAGATTTTCTTCGCTCATACTCAACTCTTACCGACTTCAAAAATGGCAGAACATCCTTTGAACAGATAAAATTATCTTTCGTCCCATGAATCTTATTGAATTCATTTCTAATCGGTCTAACTCTGAAAAATCATTCAAGTCCAATGAACCAACGAATGGCATTGTCTTATCACCATCTGCATCTTCTTTCTTATTTGACAGATGGAATGAATGCGTCATTCAATCCATCCAATGTATCAAGTCAGATTTCATTCTATTTCCTATAATAATCCACTTCATTGCCTGCCTATTGTTAAACATATGAATCCATTAATGTCACTTGCTTATTATCCAAAGAGTATCCGTAATGTGAGCCGGATATATATAAGCCGTTATCAGATTTTTCAGAAACTCTTGCAACATAGTCATAACCAGGATCTATTGGTTTTCCATCAATATCAAAGTGGGCATCCATGTATTCAGATCTAGTCCATATTTTAATAACATCTCCATTGTCTATATCACTTAATTTTGAATAGAATTTTTCCTCGATCTCATCACGTGGATCAACTGGCTTATCGTTTGCATTCGGATTTTTCATAGACCAATCCAACGCACCAGGTCAGCGAAGCCGCGCGAAGCGTAGCTTCGCGTCATGACACGAATCGTTAGGTGCAATTCATAATAAATCACAAATCACCTATTCTTTTAAAAGGGTAATTGGACAATATCCACCCACCATCGCCACTAAATTCATATGTAAAATCTTTTCCTGGACTTTGTACATGAGTAAAAACACCGATTTCTTTGTTATCTATTGTCATTTGTATTTTTTTACTATACGCCTTACTAGGATATCCCGCCTTAGTGAATGTTTTATACGGATCCAAAATTTTCATTATTGGCTTGTAGTAACATATATCAGCAACAATGAATGATCCGCTATCTACACCAATGAGATTATGTTCACCCTCGTATCTATCAGGGTGGGCGTCGGGATGAATTACAGCAAATAATGAGAATTTATATTTTCCAGGTTCAAGATTCCACATGAATAGCCCAGTGCCAATGTCATCACGTATATAATTAACTACTTCATCATCGGAAGCCGTATCCAACCATTGCTTGTAACCGTCTGGTTGTTCGTTTGGTCTCCAGATGCTACCAGGATCGAAGGCAAAAATATTCCCTGTTGGTAGGTCAATTTCGAATTCTTTTGGTACGTTTGCAGCCATCTTTTACACTTAACGCACCAGATCAGCGAAGCCGCGCGAAGCAAGGCTTCGCTTCATGAAACGCATTGTTGGGTGGCGTACATTGATCATTATCTTATTCCGGGGTCATATGATAAATTACGATAATCGATTTCAAAGAAAATCATTGGCCCATATACGGCAAAAATCGGTCCGTTTTCAGGTTCAAACCATGAGCCCTCAACGCCAGATTTATGTACAATTACATGTGTACATCGCAATAAACCATAACCACCCACATAAATAAATCCAAAAGTTAAAAATGCGAACAGTGTAAATAATAATGGATAAAGTCTAACGCCGAAAATATTTATCGATCGAATACCATTCAAGTCGTTTTGCCCATTTTGTTTTCCATTTTTCAACTGATAATCGTCTCTCAGACATGACATAGAGATCCCGAATACTATCATTTGCCATATAAACAATGGTATTACAGAATAGTTGTTGAAATAAATTCCAAATGTGAACCACATGAGATAAAGCCCGGAGTAAATTAATGATATAATCCACAATATGATAGTAAGATTCGTGCCTCTCTTACCGTATGAGAGATAGCCCCTGGTCATCCATACCAATAAATTAATTATTGCCCATGTCAGTGAGATATCTCGAATCAGGACATTAATATTGAGAGCCAGGTAGACATATAATAGACTAAAAATTCCGCCCACAGACAACAATAATGATTTGTTGTTTGTCGAATATGATAGAATCTTTCGGAAATCCAACATGCAGCAATCAGTCCACCCAACGCTAACGGTCAGCGGGGCCGGCTTGTCCGGCTCCGCTTTTTGAATCGGATTGTTGTGTGGATTCTATAATAATTGTTCCATCCTCATATTTTATTTCCCAACATCCGTCAGGAGAGCTCAAGGTTAACGAGTCATTATCATAATTTTTTTCAACAACTTTGATCCTGGTGCCATCGATCGGGCCAATACCGGTCACATATCCGTTTTCAGGATAAGCCAAATCTGAATTGCGGGCGCATAAACTCCAACCATTCGTATCATATACACCCAATCCGGAATGAGAAACAACAATCATGTAGTTATTGTTTTTATCAAACCCAATTGCGACAACACCACCAACGTGCAAATTTTCAGTCATATCATTAATCCACACAACAGTATAGATAGGCGGAATTCCGACTATCACTTTCATTTCCGACATTCGATTCAGTTAAAATGGTCATAATTACTCCTCTTTTCCGTGTATCACGGTTCTGTTTTCCGTGTATCAGGTGATATGCGGAAAACCGAGTATCTAGGTGCTATGCTAGTCAATTCCGAGTGTCAAAACAAGTGTTATACTAGTCTCTTGGCCTGCTATCGCAGACACTGAATCATTTTGGTGAGCATTTTGCCCGTGTAGTTGATGTTCTCGATCAGTTCGTCGTTGATTCGGCTGGCACCGATGTCGTCGAGGATTTGCAACTGGGCGAGGACTTCGTTGTTTGAGCCGCGGGCTATACCAAAGAAATGGATCTGTTGTTTGTGAGTATTATTTCCAGCGCCCTCAGCAATATTGCTGACTACTGAAATAGCCGCACGTTGGATTTGATTTTTAATGTCGCCGAATTCACGTGTGCCTCGGCAGATTCGTGCAATTTCCTGTAAATTAACTCGTGCTTGTTTGTAAACTCTGAGTTGGGTGAAGTGAGTCATGTTAGTTCTCCTTGTTCCGTTCAGCTTAACGCACGTGCTCTTGGTAAAGGGATCACTGCGTCGCCACGCGCCCTTGACCATTGCGCGCGAGCGTTCGCGGAACTCCATAAGGAGAACTAACATGACTCAC
>JANQLF010000139.1 GCA_028280785.1 Planctomycetota bacterium | reverse complement strand
AGAGAGCATATGAACCATACCAGTTTTGACGTTTTTATGAAAAACAGAAACTTGAAGTGTGCGTTCACCAACAAGGGTAATATGAATATTTTGCGAACTGCCTTGGTGATATAATACGTTGAATTCAGGTTCACCGAGTAATTTTGCAACCTGTCTGGTACTTGCAAAACTACCAGCAACCAAAGCGGCTAAGCTTTGGGTGTCTAATTTGTCTAGAAAGCCTTGCTTCGCGACGGTGTGGCCTTCTTTATCGATTAAGAGTGCAGCGGTTGCGTTGGCTTTTTTCAGGTAATTGGACAGCACCTCGTTAAAACGCTCGACGTCTTCAGCGTAGAATGATAGGCGACGATAACGGAGGGCTTCATTAGCGGAGACGTTGTCATTCATTCGTTGTCTCCTTCAGGTTTAGCCTCTTCTTTTTTAGCCTCATCCTTTGCTTCATCTTTAGCAGGCTCTTCATTTTTTGCTTCTGGCTCTTTGCTTTCTTCGGTGTCGCTCTCGCCTTCAGAGGCTTGATCGACATCTTCCATAAAATGAGTTTGCCATTCGAGAGGTAATAATGGACGCAATGCATCGTTCACTGCAGGTACGGTTTTCATTAATCCGTAAACTATGCCAAGTAGGACAGCAATGGTTAATATAATAACGATTATTGTTTTTAAGCCGCCACCTTTTTTAGACTGACGATATTTACGTAAATTGGCATCGGTTTCACCCATGTCTTCCATTTTACGTTTATCTACTTTTGGTGGTGGTGCTTTTTTAATGTGAGCATCTTTATTTGCACCAGGCGCTGGCGCGGCCGGTTGTGGTGCAGGTGCTGCGGGGGCCGGAGCCGGTGCAGGCGCCGCAGGTTGTGGCGCTGGTGCTGCGGGCTGAGGTGCAGGCGCTGGCGCGGCCGGTTGTGGTGCAGGTGCTGCGGGGGCCGGAGCCGCAGGTGCAGGCGCTGGTGCCGCAGGAGCAGCTGGTGCTGGTGCGGGCGCTGCTGGAGCAGGTGCAGGCGCAGCCATATTTCCACCAGTACGACGGCGTTGCGAAGACGGCGCATGTTCCTTGTTTAATTTTTCAATAACCATTTTACTGATTACTTTTAAGGTTGGGAATACACCTTTGCCATCACGCGCGATAGCTTCAGTCGTTGGTACGCCCATAGGATTAATTTGCTCGTTGAGCATTTCTACAGACATAGCGTTGGGTAAGTCGCGTTTATTATACTGAATGACGAGCGGTAACTCATCTAATTGCAAGCCTTGATCAGCAAGGTTTTCACGAAGGTTTTGTAACGACTCTAAATTCTCGGCCATTTTATCAGCAGCTGAATCAGCAACGAAAATGACGCCATCAACACCTTGAAGTACTAACTTACGTGTGGCGTTGTAATAAATTTGACCTGGAACGGTGTAGAGCTGGAACTTCGTATGCATGCCAGCGACTTGGCCAAGGTCGAGTGGTAAATAATCAAAATAAAGTGTGCGATCAGTTTCTGTGGCGATAGATACCATGTCGCCGCGAGCATCAGCAGGTGCTTTCTGGTGAATAATTTCTAAATTAGTTGTTTTGCCGGACATACCAGGTCCGTAGAAAACTAATTTACAACTGACTTCACGTTGTCCAAAGTTGATTTGTACCATGTATTTTTTCGCTCACTCTCTGTTAGTGCAATTTACCTCAATTAAAGTGACAGCTGCTTGGCAATTGATTCAGCATAGGGTGTCGCTTCAAGTTGAAGTAAGGCCAGATTGGAATTTGGATCGGTTAATATAACTAAAAATGCTTGTCCTGCTGCCAAAACGATAATACCACCGTTTTGACCTTGACTGTGAATAAGAGTCGGTGCTTCGTTATTTAATTTCTCAGACATCGATTTTGATCGCTCGATAATATCAGCCGCTGATGCGGCGACGGATTCTTCATCAATGTCATTGCGCAGACTTGATGCCATCGTGAGTCCTTCATCACTGATGAGCAGGCTGCCGCCAACGCCACGAACGGTATTTAATTGTTGTAATAAATTATCCAATTTACGCGCCTCCCAAATCGATAAGCGCTTGTCGTGCACGTAATTCAATCATCGCAATTTTGCAATCACTTTTAGCTTGAACTAATAAGGTTAATTCTGCATTGCGCCTAAATGCCATTAATAAACCGGATGGCGTGGTAACGGACCAGTTAGCAAGCGGTGCTTGCTGTAAGTGGTTGAGTGCTTCTTCGCAGCCAGTGCTGACTTCATGTGCTAATGCGGCAAAAACTGTCTCTTGGCCATCGGCCATTTGCTCTGAGCTCACAACGCGGCCTTGATCGTCGGCTACCACAACACCAATGACGCCAGCTTCATCGAGCAAGGCACTGAGTGGGTTCGCAGCTTTTGCTTGTGGTGCTGGTGCTGGTGCATTTACCGGCGCGCTGGTTCGTGGCTGTGCGTCAAATGCAATTGGTTCACTGGCAGCAGCAGGTGCACTTGCTGCACCAGATGACATCGACAGGGACATGCCAGTCATATCAATGGTGCCAGAGTCGGTGCGACCAGCAGGAGCAGGTGCGCTTGGAGCACTCGTGCTGACTTTGCTAATCCGCTCTTGGATTTCTGCATCACCTGGCTTTAAGTCGAGTGCTTTGTGTAAGCAGGCGATGGCGTCTTGCGTTGCACCGCTCGCTTCGTGCGCTGAGGCCAACATGCAGAAAGCTTCGGCGCTGCGCGGATCTTGTTTGATTGCATCTTCAAGCAGAGATGTGGCATCACTATGGTTGCCCTGGTTTATATAAACTTCTGCTAAGATGATGTAGGCGGTGCCGTTGCGTTTAAATTCTCTAATGCATCGAGTGCAGACCGATTTAACGCCGTCGTAGTCTTTACTGTCGCGTAATAATTCTGCTAAACGGTTATAAGCCGATGGTGATGGGTAGTTTTCTACTTTTTTTCGTAATCGTTCAATTTCAGGGTCCACTAGTGACCTCCGCTGCAATTAATGATACTCGCAATGTCTATACCAGCAAGATTGCCATAAGACATATCTGAATGACCTTTTCTACTCTGCCCTAAGATGACAGTCAAGTTTGCTGACTGAGATTTAGAGCATGCGTCGGGTAGCGTTATCTTCAATGCCTGCTTGCTGTTGTGAGATAATTGATATGCGTAATAGAATGTCCAATTCGATCAAATCTGCGTGCTTTTTGATTAACTGCCGCAGTGGTGGCGGGCTTGGTTTGCGACTGTTTCAGCAACTACAAGAGCAGTTGCCAGATGCACAAATCTGTAACCTTTTAGAGATTGATTTGGGATCTGAATTGCAGCGTTGTGCCAGAGAGCAGCGCACAGTCATCGTTTGCGGCGGGGATGGTAGCATAGCAACTGTTCTAGACAGGGTTTACGTAGAAGAGCTCGACCTATCACCGGGATTAATTCCATTGGGAACGGGCAATGATTTGGCGCGTGTTCTTGGTTGTCCAGGACCCAAAGACTTGCCGTTGTCGCAGATTTTAGAAAAACTTGAGAGCGCTCGACCTCGATCTTTAGATCGTATGTATCTCACTGGGCCGGGTATTAGTAAGACTTGGTATAATTACTGCAGCTGGGGAGTGGATGCGGAGATCGCATTAGCATTTGATAAAGTTCGTGCTTGCTATCCAGCATTATGCATGAGCGCAAACATGAATAAGATCCTGTATGCCTACTTGGGTCTTTGTCACCCTGGACAAGAGATGTCTTCTATTCTTAGTAATGACAAAGGTTTAGATGGTAATTTTCGATCACTTGTTTGTGCTAACATCAACAGCTATGCAGGTGGTATGCAATTTGGGCGGCAGGTCAGTTCAGAAGATCAACATTTTGATATCTATGCCCTACCGCATCCATTAAGTTTGGTTTCAGTTTTAGGTGGTTGGCGGCGTTTGCGTCATCAAGTGCGCTGTCAGGAGGCGGTTTTTGAACTGAAACAGCGCAGTGTTTTGCAATGTGATGGCGAGGCAGCTTTGGCTCATCCTGGCGTCTATACGGTTAGCGTTGCGGGACAGAATTCCGTGTTAGCGGCAGATCAATCAACAGATTGATTTTACTTGTTCCCCGCATGCTTGTCTGGAGGGTCAAAATCATGAATAAAATACTTGTTCTCTTCATGATGTTATCGTTGAATTCGTGTAACTATTTTGCTGACCGTGATCCACATCCAATGAATCCTATTGATGAGGAGGCTGTCAAAGAGGATATCGCTGCATTGGCTAATGGCTCACAGATGGATGACCCGGATTCTGAGCATCGTTATAATACAGCACGGGATGACCTCATTAAGTTGGGCAGCTCAATTGAGTCCCACATAATTTTTGAATTAAAAAATGGCCGAGATTGGGCTGTGCGTTTAGGTTGTATCGAGGTTCTTACCGGAATTGGCACGAAGAAATGCCTCGAGCCAATTATTGCTGCATTGAAAGATCAGCATCCGATGGTGGCGCAAAAGGCGATGTATTCACTGCGTGTATTCTGTGAACACCGAATTGTACCTGTTAAAGATATGCCAAATTCAGCTGTTCCTCCAATACCGAAACGCAAAGAAAACGATCCGATCGATCAAGATTATAAAATTTGGGTCAAATGGTATACAGAAAATGGTAAGGCGCTGCATAAGGCATGGGAAACATGGTACCATGCCAATAAGGGTGAAATTCAAGTCTAATGAATGTTGATCCGTCCTTGTTGGCGGCGGTAAAGGAATTTCCTGAAACACCTGGCTGTTACATATGGAAAGATGCCGACGGCAATGAATTATATATCGGCAAGGCTAAAAATATCCGTAAACGCGTGCGTAGTTATTTTTCACGTATGCAAGGTCACGTGCCGCGCATCCAACAGCTCATAGCAGAAGTTGATCATATTGAATACATCGAGTTGGGCTCTGAAGTTGAAGCGCTTTTGCTTGAAAATCATTTAATAAAAGAAATTCAACCACGTTTTAATGTACGCCTTAAAGACGATAAAGATTACCCGCTGCTCGCTATTACTCGCGAGGAATTCCCGCGTGTTTTCATTACTCGTGATAAGCAGCTGAAAAAAGTCGATTATTATGGTCCATTCGCTTCGATTTCGGAGCTTTATCGCGCTTATCATTTTTTAATGCGGGTATTTCAATTCAGAAATTGTGATTTAGAAATTCGGTCTGATGATAAGCGCAGGGCATCTTTTCGACCCTGCCTAAATTATCATATCAAATTATGTTCCGCGCCGTGCACAACGCATATTAATGCCGATGCGTATGCCGCCGACATTAAATCGTTGCGAGCTTTTTTGTCAGGTCGAGCAACCAAGCAAGTGCGTGATCAGCTCAAGTTAAAAATGAATGAAGCCGCTGAATCGATGCGCTATGAAGATGCTGCACGTTATCGTGATCAGTTGAAAGCACTCGAACGCTTAAAAGAACGTGGTCGTTTGTCTGACTGGAGCACGGCGCATGTCCCAGACATGGATCGAGGGCGTGCTTTGGAACGATTACAGCAAGCATTACAGAGCGAACAGGAAATACATGTTATTGAAGGCTTTGACTTAGCGCACTTGCAGGGTGAGTACGTTGTGGCATCGATGGTGCAATTTGTTAAGGGTGTTCCGAATAAAGATGGTTACCGGCGCTATAAAATTAAAAGTAATGTTGGTGAAGGTGAATCAGGTAATAATGACTTTGCTGGTATGGCCGAAGTAGTTGGTCGCCGCTATAGCCGCTTGCGCGATGAAGGAACTCCATTTCCTGATTTGGTTTTAATCGATGGTGGCCATGGACAGTTGCATGCAGCACAAGAAGCGCTGGCTGGGATGGGTATAGAGCCGCCGTTAATGGTCGGTTTGGCTAAAAAAGAAGAATGCCTGGTATTCGCAGATGGTAGTGAGCTAATTTTGGGCCGTCGCCATCCTGGTTTGAAGATGTTGATGCATGTCCGTGATGAGGCACACCGTTTCTGTCGTCGTTACTATCATTTGCTACAGCGAAAAGGGATGCATGCCGAGGGTGATTAATCGACATTGTCATTTTGACCCATTAGGTATTGGCAAGGACTGTGCTTAGACATCGTCATCATTAGAAAGAGAGGTAATTATGTTATTAGATCCTTTATATTGGGTTATCATTATAATCAGTCTGGGACTGTCATTTATAACGTCGATGATGGTTAAATCTCGTTTCGCCAAAGGTGAGCAAATTAGTTTACGCAGCGGAAAACGCGGCGTCGAGGTTGCAAAAGAAATTCTTCGCGCTGAAGACATTGAAGATGTTGAGGTCGTCGAAACAAAAGGCTTTCTCAGTGATCATTATAATCCGATGACCAAAACCTTGGCGCTGAGCCCTACTGTTTACAATGGTCGTAGTGCGTCTGCTGCCGGTGTTGCAGCTCATGAAGTTGGACACGCTATTCAGCATGCGCGCGGCTATGCCTTAATGTGGTTTCGATCGTTAATCGTTCCGGTCGCAAGTATCGGTTCGTTCTTGGGTCCGTGGATTGTTATTATTGGTATTATGATGATGTATGCACAACATGCTTATGGCCAAGACGTGGCTATCATCGGAGTTGTTTTATTTGCAGCGACAACGGTTTTTACGTTGGTCACAGTGCCTGTTGAATTCGATGCATCGGCGCGTGCAAAAGAACGCTTGGCTACTTTAGGAATTACATCTACCCAAGAAGAAGATGCTGCGGTGCGCGGTGTTTTAACAGCTGCTGGTCTAACCTATGTTGCTGCAGCGGTTGCATCAATTTTACAATTATTGTATTGGGCTTATCAGGCTGGATTGCTTGGTGGCAGTCGCGATTAAGGGGCTGCCTTTATAGGGTGTGTGCGCTGATGAAAGGGTGAATTTCGGCTGTTAGCAGCGCTGTCTTTGAGTGCTTCAATGCAAGTCAGGAGCAGAGGAAGACCGTCTTGCAGCTGACAATTTGCTCTTACGCTGCGAGGTTCCGGTTAGGAGGAACATCGATTGCGCTGCCCTTTCTGTCATGCTGATGATGATCGTGTTGTTGATTCTCGTCTAACAGATGATGGCACCGCTATTCGCCGCCGCCGTGAATGTAATGCCTGCAATAAACGTTTTACAACATATGAACGTGTTGAAAGTGAAGAGCACTTACGTGTTGTTAAAAGCGATGGTCGTATTGAATTATTTGATCGACATAAAGTCCTTAAGGGTTTATTGATTGCTTGTGAAAAGCGACCAGTTGCAACGGAAAAATTAGAAACACTTATTACGAACATTTATCAACAATTAATCGAGGACGGTAATCAAGAGGTTAGTTCTCAAGAAGTTGGTAAACGTGTCATGATTGCGTTGCAGGGATTAGATGATGTTGCCTATGTGCGATTTGCATCTGTGTATCGACAATTTAAAGATTTAGACGATTTTATGTCCGAGTTGCGCGGCATTATTGAAAAGGGTGATGATTAATGCGCCCTAAGCACATTCTCAAGCGTAATGAAGAAAAAGAGCAGTTCGATATCGGCCGTATTGTTAATGCGATTAAATTAACACAAAAAGCCAACGGTGAATTAGATAATGACCTTGCTGAAGAATTGGCAGATGTGGTGTTAGAGCAGTTGGACAATGTTTGCGATGATGAGGTGGCCAGTGTCGAAGAAATTCAAGATATGGTTATCCAGGTTCTTCAGGAAAGCGGCAATTATCAATTAGCGCAGTCGTACATTCGCTATCGGGATGCACGTGAGCGTGAGCGCCGCGTACGTTGGGCAAATCGTAAGCAGAAGAGCGTTGAGCCAAACATGCTTATTGTTGGCCGCGATGCGCGTATTCGCCCGTGGGATCGTGATTGTTTGCGCACGAGTTTGATGGGTAAGTACGAATTATCGGCTAAAATTGCTGATGATGTTGTTCGCCGTGTTGAATTGTTTCTTTCAGATTGTAACGCCGATACATTATCGAGTCAGGTTTTATCGAGTTTCGTTGATACGGCCCTATGTCAGTGTGGAGCTCACACGTCAGCGCAAAAACATGCGGACTTGCGAGTTGACAAGGGCTGTATCGATGACTTGGTGCGCGAAAGCAATAATGGTCGTGAGGTTCGCGATCTAGCTGCGGCAAAAGTGCTTTCACAATGGTCGTTGATCGAACATTATCCAACTGAAGTGCTGCGCCTGTATAGCTGTGGTCGATTGTGGATTGATGGCATGCATGATCCGTTGCGCGGTAGTCAGTTCACCAGTAATTTCGCCGGTCGCCAAGATCCGTGGGAAGTGATATCGCGTGCTTTCTCAGTCGCTGTTAATGCGCGAAAATACTGGCGCGATGTCGACCTTATTTTACCGCCGATGATATTAGGTCATCTCGAGCGCGAAGATTCGGGATTAATTGAAGCATTAGAATCGCTCGGACATATTGCGCGCGTTTATTTATACTGTGATGGTCGTACTCCGTTGCTTGATGCTTGGCCGACTCAATCAAAACGAATTGGATTGGCAACCTACGAGGATGATTTTTTACTCCAAGGGAAGTTGCAGGAACTGGGTTTACCGATGCTTACTGGTGCCTATCTCAATCAGGAAGCCTATCGCCGCCGCGTTGCGGTTCGTCTAGCAATCAATGCACAGGGCTTGGAAAATAATCACAATCGACTTGATCAGTTGGCAATGGCCTTGGTTTCAGCGGTACGTATTCGACTAAAACAATTAACCGAGAATCCTGAGAGCGCTGGTGGTGAAATTCGCTTTTCAATTTTTGGATTGCCACCCAGTTCCTCGAGTAATCAATATTTAGAACGACAAGTTATCCAAGAGGGATTGCGTGAGGGTCTCGCATTGTCTCGTTCTGCTAATTTGAGTTATGAAGCTTGCGAGCATTTAGCTCGGCTGTTTGAATAAAATTATGCCAGCAAGTGATTGGGATGGGCAGATAGCTCAGCTGGTCCCGCAAAACATAGAAAAAATCCCTTTGTATCATTGGCGTCCGGGTATCCGTTTATTGGCTGTTGGAAGTCGTGATGGCGCTGCTTTTGATGATGATATAGAACGTGCAGAGGCGAATACGTTTCATCGACCGCTTACACCGGAGTTGTTAAAGCTGAGCCAGGAAAAAATGAGCACACAAGGCCTGTGCATGAATATGTCTAATAGTTTAGCTTTTCCCAAAAACGTAGAATGTGTTACGCAGTCGGTGGATGGTGCATTAGTGCTAGCGACATCTGGTTATGGCGATGCATCCCTTGTTGATTCGCTTGCTGATAAATTGGATGCTTTACTGGTTTTAATTCATGAGATTACTGATCTGACGCAGACCTTGCTTACCGGTTTATGCCATACTGAAGTTTTAATCGGTATAGATCAGAATGTGCCTGCCTTGGATTTACCTTGGCAAAATATCAGTGCTGTTCATCTGTGCTCACTTCGTCCGATGCATAATGCGGATCAACGTCAGGAGTGGTATGCGTCTGCGCGCGCTGCTATTCCGCAATATGTGCCACTCTACGACGAAGACCACATGCATAGTTATTGTCAATGCGGGGCGGTTCTGGTTTGGCGTAGTGGTGGGCGTAGCCGACTGGATGCACTTGACGCTGAGACGTCAAGGTGCAGTAGTTGCGGAAAACCCAGCACCCTAGTGCTATAGTGCTATCAATACAGTAATTAGGTTCACACTTGCAATGCGCAGCAGAGGCCCAGCATGCGCCGTCCCAATAGATGGAGAAGTGAATGGCTGTCGAGCACAGTTTAGTTCTGATCAAACCTGACGCAGTTCAACGCCGATTCATCGGTGAAATCATCGGTCGATTCGAGCAAAAGGGTTTGAGCATTTCTGCGATGCGCTTTTTACAGGCAACGCAGACGCATGCTGAGGCTCATTATGCTGTTCATCGCGATAAGCCATTTTTTGGTGCATTAGTAAGTTTTATTACCAGTTCACCATTAGTAGCTTTGATCATCAGTGGTGATGAGGCCGTTTCTGTCATTCGCAATATGATTGGCCCAACAGACGGACGAAAAGCTCCTCCAGGAACTATCCGTGGTGACTTTGGATGTTCGTTGGGTGCTAACTTAGTTCATGCAAGTGACAGTGTTGAGAATGCCGAAATAGAAGCATCAATTTGGTTTCCTAATGGAGAGGGCATCGTCGATTGGAAGATTTGCGACGAAGCATGGCTTGACGCCGACTAGGCTGATATTCATGATTCACGCATAAACAATACCTCATGGTGTAATGGTAGCACCACAGATTTTGATTCTGTTAGTCTAGGTTCGAATCCTAGTGAGGTAACCAAAAACAGGCTGGCAAATATGCCAGCCTGTTTTTTTAATGTGTATTTAAGACTCGGTTACAATTTCAGATAAGCAGAAGCGGACTGGATTGACTTAAAGACTTAACTAGGTTTTGCGCCCATGGGAAAAAGCAAACAGCAGGAAAAACTTGGCAGTGCAAGCTATGACAACCATGAGCATGGTAATGCTTGGTGGGAAGCACGCGCGAAAGATAAACCTCATCAAGATGCTTATAAGAATATTGCGAAGTTTATTGCTAAAAAAGTAAAGAAGCAGCCCGAGCGCATTATTGATTTTGCTTGTGGCCCTGGTTTTTTAATAAAGCACATGCATGAGCAAATGCCCAATGCGCATATTGTTGGTTTGGATGAATCGGAGCAGGCGATTGATGCGGCCAATCAATATTTGAGCTCGGTGCTCAACCAAGAGCAACTCAATCAAATTAGCTGTAAGCAAATGCCGCTGCCTAATTTTCAAACTGGACTGCGCAAAGCGGATGTAGTCGTCTTTAGTTTCCCAGATTTCCGCATTAGCGGTGAACAGAAATGGTTGAAAAAATGGAAACAAGTCTTTCCTAAGGACTGGGAAGAGAGCAAGGCGGTTTCAAAACACTTGAAGAAACTTTATGATGATGAAGTGTTTTCAGATGCAGTGGAGCTATTTGTAAAACGCGTCGCTAGTAGAAATATTATTTCCTTAGCTAAAAAAGACGCATTGATTGTTCGCGTCGAGTATTCGGGTTGCAAGCGAGAAGAATGTGATCCATGTTATCTCGAAGAGATGGCCTGGTATGAATGCACCAATGCCGAATTTAAAGCTCTGAAGGGTAAGAGGCGCGACAAATTCACGCACGCAAAATTTATCAAAAGTAAGTTTTACAAGTCTAAAGTTATTCTTGATGTCTACGAGCAGACTAAAGACAAGGATGACAAAAAAGGTGGCTTTTTCATATCTGCATTTAAGCCAGCTAAGCGTAAATAGACATCTTTCTGCACTTGCCAAGCATTGATAGCTGCCAATATGCATGGTGATGCCACGTAAATTTAATTGTGCAATTATTGCCATAGGTGACGAGTTGCTGATGGGCAAGATCCAAGACAGCAATTCGTCCTTTTTAGCCCACTTGATTTCGGAATATGGATTCCATGTGCTGAGTATGGAAATCATAGGGGACGAAGAGCCGCGCATGGTTGCGGCAATGCAGTCTGCGCTTGAAGAAGCAGATTTATTGTTGATTACTGGAGGTCTTGGACCAACCGAAGACGATCGAACGCGACATGCATTGGCAGCAGTTACTGGTACCGCATTACAAGAAAATAAATCGGCATGGCGACAGATAACCAGTTATTACAATAAAAATTGGCCAGGTCGCACGATGTCCGCAAGTAACAAGCGCCAGGCATTAATGCCACGTGGCACAAAGATTCTAAAAAATGATCGCGGTACAGCTCCTGGAATGTTGGCAAAAGTTGGTGAGGCTTACATAGCCTGTATGCCTGGTGTTCCACATGAAATGCGGGCCATGGCCGACCGCTTAATGGGTCAATTGGATGATTTATTTCCTGATCTCCATCCTCCAGTATGTGAAGAAATTCATTTCGCCGGTTTAGGTGAATCTCGTGCTCAGGATTTATTAGGTGATTTATTGGCAGGTGAAAAACCGCAGGTTGGCATTTGTGCCCATGAAGATGGCCATATTACTATTCGTGTTCGAGGATCGGCTTCAGCAGTTAAAACCCGTTGCAGTAAAATTCGCAAAGTGCTCAAGCATTTCTTATTACCAACGTCGAGTTTGGCGGAAAGCATAGTTACCACCTTAAGTGAGCGCGGTGAATTGCTGACCACAGCTGAAAGCTGTACCTGCGGACATATCGTCGCAGCCATCGGTGCGATACCCGGTGCATCAGATGTGCTGCATGAATCGATGGTGGCTTATCACAATGATATAAAAACTCAGCGTTTAGGTGTTGATCCAACGTTGATAAAGCAGCACGGTGTTGTTAGTGAGCAGGTGGTTGCAGCCATGGCCAAGGGCGCACTCGATCGTACGTATGCCAATTATGCTATCGTTAGCTCTGGTATTGCTGGTCCAGGTGGTGGCACTAAGCAAAAACCAGTCGGCACGGTTTGGGTTGCGGTAGCATCTGAAGATCGTGTCATGACGCATCGTCTAAGCCTGCGAGGTGATCGATCACGTATTCAACGACGTTCCGCCGCTGAAGCGCTACGTCTGCTCTGGCAATTAATTATCGAATCGGAATAATTATTTCTTTTTTGGTTTGCGTAAAAATTGTCTAAATGGAATAAAGCGACGCAAAATTAATTCAACATTGGTCATACAAGTGATGGTGTTGTCTTTTAATTTATTGAAATGACTCACGCGATCTTCTGGATAGATGACCTTTACGTCAACATAATGAATCGGTATGTTTGCCCAAGTAGCTCGAATCAGCACTTCGATTTCGTAAGCATAACGGGCAGCATCAACCGGAAGACTCAAGGTGCTGGGTATAGGATAAATACGAAGACCAGATTGGCTGTCACCTGACCAGCGGCCACAGGCAATACGGACACCGTATGTAGATAACCAACGACCAAAACGATTCGGTTTTGGTGCAACACTCATATCACGGCTACCAACAATTATTGCTGCGCTGCAATCAAGCGATGCATCGAGTAATTTAGGGATTTCGTCGATGGGATGTTGACCATCAGCATCAACGGTAACGACATGATGGTAGCCTTTATCGTAAGCATGCTGAAAACCAGTGATTAATGCTTGGGCTTTACCGCTATTTTTTTCGTGTGTTAAAACATCCGCAGTGGTACTGCGCGCAGCTTCACCGCTCTGATCAGTTGATCCGTCATCAACGACAATAACTGGCGCACCAATTGCAATTAATTCATTTACAACAGCAGCTACTGTTTTGTGATGATTGTAAACAGGGACTAAGGCAACATATCCATCGGGCCACGATGTAGCATTGGTCATTCTTGCGCATCCTGCTTATTTTTTTGGTCTGGCAAATCATCATCGATATTTTCTATGTCGATAATTGGTTGAACATCTTCTGGTTCTTTGCGTCGGTTGCGTACTGCTGGTAAAAGGCCTGATGAACGATTTGCGCCACTTTGTTGGGCATCACCTTGTGTCGATTCTTTGCGGCGATTGCGGATAGCAGGTTGCAAACCGGAAGTATGACCGCGTTCAGCGGTTTTAACGGCAGCAATTGCACCAGATGCCGGGCGTTGTGATCTGAATGCACCACTGGTTGGTTTATCGATGCCGACGCGAATTCCTGAAAAAATACCAGAATCAATGCGTTCATTTTCTAATGCATGCCCAGCAATAAAATTCTGAACCCATGGATTATCTGAGTTTTGAATTTCAAGGGGAGTACCTTGAATAACGATGCGTCCTTGGTCAAGCATGATAATGCGATCTGCTATGGTAAATGCACTTTTCATGTCATGGGTAACAACTATTGATGTTACCTGCAATTTAGATCTGAGGCGTAAAATAATTTGATTAATTACGTCAGTGGTTAGCGGATCAAGTCCAGAGGTGGGTTCATCATAAAGAATGACCTTTGGTAAATTGATAATAGCGCGAGCGAGTCCTACACGTTTTTGCATGCCGCCGGATAATTCACTTGGATACATATCGATAGTGTGAGCAAGG
>JANQLF010000058.1 GCA_028280785.1 Planctomycetota bacterium | reverse complement strand
ACTGGTGTATGCAGAGAAGCATGGCCATTATATCACAAAACGTGAATGACCAAGAACTAACGAACCCGTTCGTAATATTTTTAAAGGACCTGGCGAGTCACAGCAGATTTTTCTGCAAATGCTAACAGTTTTCTAATTGGCCCCATCTGGTTCGATGGATTCTAGATAGCTGGCTGCTTTCATAGCAAAATAAACAAAAGACTCATTCGATTTATCAAAGACTGATATTTCCACACCTAATTTTGATAAATCGGTCACTTCAGACCGCGCACTACGTACACTGTTTTGAACATCTTTATCTCTTACCATCACCATCAGCCTGACCCCCTTCTTTTCTTGTTGGTACACTGAGTGATTGTAAAAATTCAAGTCTTTATCAGCACAATAGGCATCTAATGCTTTTCTTATCTTAGCTGGCATTACTGTGGAAATTCCATATTTCCAAGCCTTGTCATCAGGACCGTCAGTCCAGCTATCTTCCATTTCATCCATTTCCTGACCCTTGAACATGTCTGCTCTGAAACCAACTGCTAAAGCTTGAGCAGATTGCTTAAGCACAAAATCTTTAGCGTCCAAATTATCACCGACACTCAAGAATACGCCAATCTGCGCATTCAACTGAGTGATTTGCATATCCTTTGATCCAAATTGCACGTGCTGGGCTTGCACAGAATCGTTTCGATCAGCATGATTTTGTTGAACCTGATCGGACGAGTTACTTCCATAATAATAACCCAATGCACCAGACAATAAAATCAAGAAAGGAATTAATACTGTTAAAAATATTTTTGTCATTCCTAAAGGCTCCTTTTGTAATAATGACAGGTCAAGACTACTCGGCAAAACGCTGCTATTTATTATGTCAGTCACATCTATACTTGATTGATGTATAGGAATTTCCTCAGCAATTAATGCATTGGTGATTCCCAACACGCTACAATGTATACCTGCTCGTAATAATTTTTTACTTAACGATTTGAGAGCCCTATGAACGCGCACACGCGCATTGTTGACGGTGCACTCCAATGCAGAGGCCACTGTTTTATAATCCATTTCTGCACCAAAATATACAGCAAGGACCGTTCGCTGTGACGATGGCAATTGTTCAACTTGTGTATTGATGGCTTCAATTAAATCATGCTGCTCGATTTGCGTAAGCGGATCAACGCATTGTTGTTGGTGCATGTCATTCCCATGGTCCTGATTACGACGCGCCAAGCGTTGCTCGCTACGCTGTAGAGACAACGCACTGTTTACTATAATGCGATGCACCCAGCCACGACATGCCGCATCTGGATTACGTGCGAGACTCGGGTTAAAATCCCCGGCGTGATCTTTGATATACATAAATGCATTCTGCAAAGCATCATCAGCACAAACTACCGAACGGAGAATTGAAAAGGCAATACCAAAACAGGACGCTCGTTCTTGCTCCCAAAACAAGATCCACGCCTCTTCATTCATCGGGTCATCAGCGAGTATGTGGATGACAGCTGCACATGAATAATCGTTCACCATTTCTCCCATACTATCTAGAGTGCCGCCACTCTGAAAACCATTACACATTTTTTAGGGATTCTGGTATTTCAAATAACTTATGTCATTGCAATTTCCACATGTCTCAATATAGAAGGAACTTACAACGCCTCTGCTGCTCTTCTCGTTCAATGATTGATAATGTAGGGTCTGCTACATTGTCGACATCGAACCCTCATGATTCTTTTTGAATCATATTCTCTATAACGATGTTGTACGTCAGAATCGGAATTTTGTTCTGATCATGACCGGCTGACTGGGCAATCATCAGTTTCTGTTCACTGGAACTCTTACTTTGCAGCAAATGATCATCCTTATTTAATTCCTGATCGGGGAAATACATCTGTGTGATCAATTCCTTAAAGCCCAGCTTAGTGACTTTCATGTGTATATGCGGCGGACGCTTCCAGTCAGGCGACACCGGATAGGCACCAGGAATAATTGTTTTGAATTTAAAGGAACCGTCTTGGCCAGTTTGAACGATTGCCCAGCCCTGAAAATGTGGATCCAACGGCGCCTTATTATTGTCCAACGAATGTCTATAGCGACCATGACTGTTTGCCTGCCACAAGTCGACAGTCGCTCCAGATACTGGCTGTCCCGTCTGATCGTTAACCGTACCACGTATAAATACCTTTTCCCCAAGCGCTGACTCTGCATGCCCTTCAATCTGCGTCAGATCAAAATCTTTATCTGCCTGCACACGCTTCGGGTAAAATGGACCTTCAATCTCTGATGGAGTCACGCTCATCTTATCACATGCACCCAATAGCGTACCAATTCCAGCCAATGCACTTATTTTAAATAGGTTTCTTCGATCATAGGACATATCCAACTCCTTTCATCGCAGTCTACCACATCCAGGTAAAATGTTTGTAAGCAGTTTGTAAATATGCCACTGTGACAGCGTTACTTTTATTCTATACCAAAGAACAATTGAACCTGACCAGCTTACTTATCTATTCTTTTCCACCAATTCTCTATCAAGAACCTGATCAACAGGCAATCCAGCTAAATGAGATGGGTCAAAAGCATCTAGCCCAAATATAAATTGCTCGATATCTTCAGGGACAATGTCGTAATATAAGTAATAAGCATCGCCAAGCATTTTTACGCTGTGTGCCTCAAGAATTGGCTGCACATCATTCCAGGAACACAATGCCGTTTCCTCATCAGCACCAAGGGCGGTACGGCCAATAAGAACATAATCTACAGGAGGTATGGCGATTGGTATACCATCCGGCCAAACACAAACAGTAATCACGTCCTCATTATTTTGTAATAACATTATTCTAGGGATGAACATGTCCTCCCCAACAGATTCTTGGACACGAATTTGGTTAAAATTCCATGACCATATTTTTTCAAGCTGCTCAGAAGGTAAAGTCAATATATCTAGTTGCTGTTCTTGGTGCTGCAAAATTGCTTTAAACCCAAATTCATTTCCTTGTTTCCATCCACTTATAAATTTACTTTTATCAAATTCACCTTGACCCATGCCTCCCATTTGTGGGTCATCGACGATAATATCGTTGTTTTCTATAAATGCTGCCACCTCTGGCTCAGCCTCATTAACAAAGTAAGACGGCCTGAAATAATTCATGTTAAATGCAATCGGATAGTCATCCCCACCTTGATACTCAAACATAAAATAGACGCCGGTATCCTCGTTTTGATACCAAGCTTGTTCGCCCTGGATTTCATAAAAAGGTCTTCCTAAGAAATACCCATTAAATTCATCAAGGGTGTATTTCCCAGATCTTTTCTTCATAAATAGATCATAGCTCATATGAAATTCCTAACGAATCACCCACCGCCAGAAGGAGGTGCTTCATAGGCGCCCATATCAACAACCGGAGTGGTGATTACATCATTGGGACCATCTGAAATTCTTGGATCGCCTGTGATATCTAAATCCTCCGTAACCACACTGTTATCACCCGTATCTATAGCAGGAGACAAGTCATCCAAGGTGTAATCTCCATTTAACGCATCCATAAATAACGGGTTACCCGATATATTACTTACACCAACATTAATAAATGCCATAAGACTAAAGGACATTGCAGTAATAGAGCTGTCGTCATGTATTTCTTCAGCGACAGAAGATGTATCAACTCCGTCAATTTTATTTCCCCAGATAATGCAATTGGTAAGATCAGAATAACAACCATAGAAGTTATAAATTGCAGCGCCTTCCGTCCTGGCACCATTCTCAGTAATGGTACAATTCAATAATGTACTATCACTTTGAAAATGGTTATATATGGCGCCTCCTTTGGCATCACAGCTATTTCCCGTTATTAAAGTGTTGACCAATTTGATATTTGAATTTATCCCACTGTAAATACCTGCACCTTTACCTTCAGCGTAATTATCTATAATATGACAATTTAAAAAACTAGATTCTGATTCGTAGTTAAAAACACCACCACCTTTGTCAGCTTGATTATTTTTTATCACACAATCTAAAAAACTTGCAGTTGAATTATGATTATAGACCGATCCTCCATGCGTGGTGCAAGTATTGAATTCAAAAATACAACCTATGTAATTAACGTCCTCACAATATTCATTGCATACTGCACCAGCGTCAGTAGCCTGATTTGATACAAAGCGGCAATTGATCACATTGGCATCGGATCGTTCGTTATACATGCCGCCACCAGTTGATGAACGCATATTTCCCTGAATAATGCACTCAGTAATTAATGCGTCAGCGTCTTTATTATATATGCCAGCTCCCTTATATCCGCCTAAATTACTAGTGATAATACAGCTAGTTACAATAGGCCTTTCTACATTATGGTTATAAATACCCCCGCCTCCTGTAAATTCACCAGCAATAGTGGAATTGCCAAATTTAACTGTCAGCCCATTTAAAACTGAATTATCTGCGCCAGTGACAACATGAACAACATCATCAGAAGTTTCTCCTATATCAGTGTCACCATTTAAATCACCCGAAAGAATTGTTTCCCCACCACTGCGTTCACTCAAACTATTTTCAGTAGCGCTAAAACCTCCAAATAAACTTGAACCTTCAATTAACAGAAATGTACTCAATCGACTGCCACCTGAAGCTATGTCCATATCCGGTGTATATGTACCTTCTGCAATCCAAATAATAGGGTTCAATACTGTTGTTGATAAAGCATCCTGTAAATCAGTAAACGCGTCTGTCCACGAAGTCCCATCATTGCCACCTAAGGCGTCTATATCCACAAATATATATTGAGAACTATTAAATTCATATGCACCTATATCAATAACAGCATTAAGGATCCTATCATTATTGCTAATATCAAAAATTTCACTGTTAACACCATTTAAACCGGAGTCACGGGCAAGGGACTCATGCCTCAGGCGTAAATCGCCAGGGTCATCATCATATAGTTTTCCAACCGGCCGGATGAAATGAGGGGAATCATTAATATTAAAATTTCCGTCGCCTACCGTTATTCCCGTGATCATTGAATAAGATAAAACCGGTACAGAATCCCATGTGCTCGATATTTCATTATCATACAACAAAATCAGTTCACTATTAATATAGTTATCCGACACTATGCAATTGATAAAAGTAGTATTGGATACGTAATTATACACAGTGGAGCTTGATTCATTCTTTGTGTGATTACCTGTAATCGTGCAATTTATCATAGCTGGGCTTGAGCCGCTTCCGCAATATACCCCTCCCCCTTCATTCGCAGAATTATTACTTAAAATACAGTTTGTTACAACCGCGCCTGGGCGACTGAAATAAATACCGCCACCACTCGCGGCTGAATTACCATAAATAGAACTATTTTTCATTGTGAAATTAGTTGCATCCACAAATATTCCGCCACCTGATCCACTATCGCTATTTTCTAATTTATTTCCAGATATTTCACATTGCTCAATTGCAACCACATCTCCGGATACCGCAATTGCACCTATAGTTCCCAATCCTACATTATCTATTATCTCACAATTATCTAAATAGAGTGGCGATCTAGAAGAAAGCGCCCCAACAGTTCTACCATAATTATTATTAATTCTGGAATTTGTTATAGTTACCGGATCATTTGAGCTCTGTATAAATATCCCACCCGCCTGATCATTAGCAATATTGTTAATTACTTCACACACAGAAATAGTTAAATCGTATGAATCGACATATAACCCACCACCGCGATCAGCTGAGTTTTTGTTAATTGTACAATCTGTAATATTAAAATTTAAAGTAGCTGATGTGCCAGATACAAATCCAAGACCTCCACCCTGATATGCACTATTGTTTTCAAAAACACTATTGCTCAACGATCCATCGAGGCACCTATAGAAGGATATGGCGCCTCCGCTGCCCGAAGTACTGTTATTGGTAAAAATACAATCTGCTATATCCGGAATAGAATCTTTGCAATAAATAGCTCCACCACTATGCAAAGCCACATTGTAAGTAAAAATGCAATTTTTCAAATTCAGGCTCTGCGCATCATTATACAACCCACCTCCTCTTCCAATTACTGCTGAATTATCTGCATTTCCATAGCTAATAGTAAATCCATCAAGAATCGCATGAGATGCCCCGGTTACCACATGATAGACATCATCCGCAATAACACTGGGAGAATTTCCTAATAAATCGCCAGACAACAAACTTGTGTTGCTTACCCAATTACGCTCAGAACGAACTACTTCATTTCCTGAGAATCCACCATAAAGGCTGGTATTCGTCAACAATTGAAATGTATCGGCACGATTATTTCCTGGCTTATACGTCCCCTTAGCTACCCAAATTTCGATATCATTGCTTGGGAAAAAGACCGAGAGAGCCAATGCATCTCTTAATTCAACAAATGCATGGTCCCAGGATGATCCGTTGTTACCACCACTAGCGGTTGTATCTACATGCAATAAAATGAAATTACCTCCATCTGTTGATACTGAAAATATTTCAGAATTTGTAAACTGACCAGGTTCGCTATCAATTGCCCGCACCCGTAAGATTGCATTCTCAGTCACAAATCCTGTTAAATCGGCGCCTGCATTCCAAACTAATGCATGAGGCGAAGTGCTTGGCATTATACCACTCGTCTGTCCAATCAATTGTGCATCCGACCAAGTCACCCCATTATCAATGCTATATTCCGCTTCTACTGAACAGACATCAGATTCTATATCTTCCAAAACTATGGAAAATATAACGTTGTTCGACTGGCCAGAAACTGGATTAATGATGGTTATAACCGGCGCATCGTTGATTGGTTCAACAGTAATAGTCAATAGCTGCGGCTCAGAGAACAACTCACCATCATTTAATGCAACCTGCAACTCGGCCACACCAAACACATCAGTAACGGGAGCATAATTTAACTGACCATTTGAATTAATCGCTGGCTGCACAGCAAATAAACCTGGATTCGTATTGTCAACGATAGTAAACGTGGCCGTTTCTAACTCGTTTGCAGGACCCAACGACCAATTGGTAACCCAATCCGTATTATCAGTAACCGCAACATCTTCATTGAAATTAATATCTGATACTGAAAGCGTTGGTCTATCATTTATCGAATTAACCGTTAGTGTAAAAGTCTCTATGTCGGTAGCTAAATCACCATCACTTAGTTCAACCTGCAATTCGGCCACTCCAAATACATCAGCTACTGGAGTATAACTCAGGTGGCCATTTGGATTAATTGCCGGCTGCACAGCGAATAAATCTGGATTCGTATTGTCAACGATAGTAAACGTGCCCGTTTCCAGCTCATTTGCCGGACCCAACGACCAGTTGACAACCCAATCCGTATTATCAGTAACCGCGACATCTTCATTGGAATTAATATCTGATACTGAAAGTGAAGGTCGATCATTTATCGCGTTGATAGTAATCATAAATGTTGCCAGATCCGCGGTCAAATCACCATCACTTAGTTCAACTTGCAATTCAGCTACTCCAAATACATCAGCAACAGGAGTATAACTCAGATGGCCGTTTGGATTTATTGTTGGCTGCACAGAAAACAGGGATGGGTTGGTATTATTAACAACAGTAAAAGTGGCTGTCTCGAGTTCATTTACCGGACCCAACCACCAATCAGAAGCCCAATCTGTATTATTAACAACTACGACATCTTCATCGGTATTAATATTGGACACCGATAGTGTTGGTTTGTCATTTAAAGGATCTACAATTATATTAACATTGCCAATATTTCCTAAATCAAATCCATCGTCATATCTATATGAAAATGAGTCATTGCCAAAGTAATCTGGGTTCGGTATGTAAGTAACTTTATTATTACTAACCGACAATGACCCGTGCATGGGATTACTAGCTATAATTAAATCGACCTCATCGCCTTCTTTATCCTCAGTAAGAAAGCTAATTAATTTGCTTGAATCTTCATCTAATCCTACATTTAAATCTTTGGCGAATGGTCTCTCGTTTTCACCGAATTGGCTTTTCTTTGTTCCTCCTCCACCCCCACCGCAACCGATTAAAAAGGCCAAGAACACCAAACAAATATACTTAAAATAAGGAGACGCCATTCTTCCAATAGCGTATGAATTTATGAAACATCACAATACAAAACAATTTCGTGATAATGAATCGCAATGATGCTTTAAGGCCAATAATTATAAATACTTACAGGTCTACTTTGCGGAACTAATGCTCCGGTGTATCTCCGATGCGGAGCATTTCGGCGTCTAACTTCTCTGTCATTTCCTTAACAACCGACGCGTATTCTGAGTCGTTGTAGAGGTTGAAGAGTTCGAGTGGGTCTTTATCGAGGTCGAATAATTCCCATTCGGGTGGAAGATCGTCCGCGCGGGAACCCGCTTATTTAATGCCTAGTCTAATGACCTTAAACAATCATAATCTATTAAAATGACTTACTTTATGTGAAATTAAAACTAGTTTCACATTCAATATTACACTATAGCATGTAAGGTCTGATGGACTTAAAACGAGCAATTTGTTTCATTGTTCTGCTATTTGGAATTTTTAGTGCACAACTTAATGCAGCTGACATTACTTGGACCAATGGTGGCGGAGATGGTTTATGGCACAATTCTGATAATTGGGATAGCTCCACCGAACCGACTGCCGTAGATAACGTATTTTTTAACGCAACCTCCACTGCCAATTGCATCATTCCTAGTGGTAAAGAAATTAATAATATAACTATCGAAAACTCCTATAGCGGACAAGTTACTTCTAATGCGTTAACCATTCACGGCACTATGACACAAAATGGTGGCACTCTTAAAGGATCTACCGATCATTCAGGAATTTACACATTAAATGCTGGAATTGTAAATTGGGATCAAGTTAGAGATTCATATGGTTCATTTATAATAAATGGTGGTATTTGGAATTTTCAACATACATGCACTTTTAGAGAATCTGTTCTACAAACCGGCGGCACAATTAATTTTTCAGGACAATATTTTTATTGTCATAAAAATATAACATTAACTAATGCAAATGTGCTTGTCAGCAGCACATTTCTATTTAGAGGAACTACGGACCAAACATTTACCATAGGTACACCGATAACCATAGGGATATTACATCATCAAGTCAGCAATAAACTCACTATTTCGGGCGATCTCACCATTACAGGGCAATCTTACTTTAGACATGGAACCACAGTTATTAATGGTAATATCACCTATGGATCTAACCATATATATTTTTATGAGAACTCTACTACTACATTTAATGGCTCCGTCTCTTTACCACAAAATTCAACCGTCTCGATTAATGCCTCGATGGCTAAGGTATATTTCAATGGGCCATGCACGGCCCCAACTGGATCTACGCGATTTTTGATAAATAGCACAGCTGAATTAATAAGCACAAACTCAATTAATGCATCTGGTGACTTAGAAATTGAAAACAACGGCAACACCTATTTGCAAGGCGATATCACCGTCGCAGGTGATTTCAATTTGGAGAATCTCCAAGGCAATATGACATTGGCCAATATGATTGGCAGTTCCGGCGGAACCTTTCGTAACGACGCAAATTTGACAATTCTAAGCACAAAATCATTAAACCTTTCTAATATTCAGTCCTATTCCAACAACGGCTTCATCACAGAGAATGGTACGATTGAGTATCCAGCATATGCCATTTCTTTTACTGATAGCAACGGCTATCCCATTAATTCAGTCGCAATTGGTGATAGTTTTTACATCACGCTTATTGATGGCGATGAAAATTTAAACGCGATTGCATTAGAAGTTGGACAAGTCAGTGTTGTTGTTACGAGCAATAATAGTGGTGACAGCGAAACCTATTTACTGAGTGAACTCAACACTTCCTCTGACACCTTTAGAAACACCTTGGCATTCACTACAGCGGACGCCGCTGGGGGCGTGACTTCGAATAATGGAATCCTTGAACATAATGGGATAGAAGATCTTACAGTCACCTATATTGATAAAAACGACGCAAGCGATGTACTCACGCGACAATTACACATTTCTCCAATAACCTGGACAAATGGATCGGGTGACGGCCAATGGGGCAATCCTGTTAATTGGAGTTCAGGAGCAGTGCCGCGCACCTACGATTCAGTGATTTTTGATAACACCTCAGACACTGATTGCAGCATATCGCCCAGCGAAACAGACATCTTTAATCTCACGATCGATGCAAGTTATGTAAATAGTACTATATCTGTATTAGGTCAGTTGATCGTAAATGGTGATGTCGTTCAAAATAATGGGACCGTAAATGGAAACATTAACCACTCTGGATTATGCACAATTACAGCGGGAACAGTTCACCGTTACAGCGGTCTTCTCAACGGATCCGTTAATGTACAAGGCGGTTCCTGGTATTTTCATGCTGGCAATTCAGTTCGCGGCTCGTTTATACAAAGCGGTGGAACAGTAATAATCGAAAATTTTGGTGGATTCACTTGGTATCAAGATCTTGAATTAATGAATATTACTATCAACGCCAAACCAATTTTTTACTTTTCTGGAACAAGCCCACAAACAGCTACATTTAATCCAGGCATTGACTTGTTCCAACTCCGCCACCAAACCGATAATGATTTAACCATAAATGGTAATATTGATATTGAGGATAATGGAGTATTTGCTGGTAACTCCACCACCTTCAATGATAATGTTGTCTTCCATAATGATGATGTTCATGTAAGTCAAGATGATGACGTCACCTTTAACGGGTCTGTTCAACTTCCACAAAATAGAGACCTTCGAATTGCTGATACGGCACACGCTATATTTAATGGGCCCTGCACTACACCATCCGGCACAACTACAATAAGAACAATGGAGTCAGGAACCTTTACTTTTAATAACACTCTTTCAGCCGCTGGTAATATTTATATACATAACCTCAATGTCATCCAATTACATGGTGATGTATCAGTAACTGGTGATTTATATATCGAGAACTTTGACGCCTCTTTAACACTCGGCAACATTACCGATCTAGGTAGCGGTACCTTTCATAATACTGGTGATGTACTTGTCACCTTTGCTAAGGTTGTAGATTTTACAAATTTAACTAATTATATAAATACAGGAGATATCACAGAATTTGGTTCCATTAAACGGCCGACAAGCAGCCTGACTATAACTGATCATGCTGGTTCACCAATTCAACTAGCCCTTGGAAATCCATTTTATATTACACTTGTAGACGAGGATGAGAATCTTGATGGAACTACTTTTGATTTCGGCAGTACAGAAATTACCATTACCAATTTAAATAATGGAGACACAGAATCTGTAGATTTAATAGAAGTTGGTGGGGATTCTACTGAAACCTTCAGAAATGTTTTTGAACTTCAGTCCGCACAAGCTGCCGCAAATTCTGGAGACGGCATTCTTCAAGGAACAAAAGGCGATCAAATTCAATTCTCTTATACTGATGAAGAAGATGCTACAGACGTCTATACTATAGTTGTTGATACCACTCCTCCTTCAGCCACTTTAACGATTAACAATACCTCTATTCCTGAAAATGGTGGCTCTATCACTATTACTGCCACGTTAGATGGAACCTGGGTCCAAGATATTATTGTTAATTTAATTTATTCAGGAACTGCCTCATCAAGTGCATTTGATTACACCACAGCAAATAGCATCACTATAAATCAAGGCGATCTTTCAAATTCTATAACGCTCAGTGCAGTTAATGATACATTAAATGAAAACGATGAAACAGTCATTATCGAGATTGATTCGGTCATTAATGGTTTAGAAAATGGAACACAACAAGAAACAACAACCATTTTGGACGATGACCCACTACCCAACATCGTTCTAAGCACCCCTATCGATACGTTTGCTGAGAATGGAGGAACTTCCTCGTTAATTGTCATGCTCGACGCTGTTTCCGGTAAAGATGTCACTGTTGACTTCAATTACAGCGGCACAGCCAGTGGAAGTGATTATTCTGTTTCAAGTAACAGCGTTGTTATCAGTGCAGGCTCCCTGAGTAATTCCATTAATTTTACAGGTATAAATGATGCAACAAGCGAAGCGCAAGAAACAATAATAGCGACAGTGAGCAGCGTAAGTAACGGAATTGGAATCGGTACCAACGCTAATCTATCAATAATTGATGACGACAGCCTCATCATTAATTATCGATATACCGCTGATCTAGATAATAATGGATTTATTGATGCCATTAGGATTGTCTTTAATGACACTGTCGACGACTCTACCCTTCAAAGTCTAGATTTCACAGTTAATGGACGAACTGCCACGGTGGACACAGGCAGCACCCCAAATGACAATGAAATATTTTTAACATTCACTGAAGCAAATCGTCCAGATACCGATGAGACCCCATATACACTTTATACAGCTGGGACTGCTCGCTCGATGTCAGGTAACCTTCTTGGTAGTGACAGCGCTCCTGTCGCCTCCATAGATGCAGCTGCGCCTGTTTTAATGCGGGCAAACAGCATTCTTGGCAGTAATAAATTATTACTTGGATTTTCCGAACCAGTTAGCGCAAATGGTATTGGTGCCAGTTTAGATATCAGTGACTTCAATTATTCAGATGTGTCGTCGAGTGGTCCTGCTTCCATCGTAAATTTAGGATCTGATGATTCTGCGATGGATGGCACACTGACAATCATATTAGATTCAGCATCAACTGAAGCAGACCTAGGAACTGATACCATTGCTTGTGCAAGCAACTCGGTTTTCGACCATGCAGGCAACACTGCACTAACAACATCAATTACTGTAAATCGCATGCTAGACGTTTTGAACGTTACCATCGGTGGAACCGCACAGGGAAAAGGATCCTTATCAATGACTGCCAGTCTCCCCATTGATCCAACGCCAATTATACTTGATGTTGATAATAATTGGAGTCATACCATTAACACCGATGGAGCACAAAGCACCAGCATTGATTTCGAATTAACTGATAAAAATGGATCTGCAACAGATACCATTATAATCGACGAAATAGACACACCCGTTGGTGGTTTTTAATTAAAATGAATAAAATTACATTAATTTCTGCAATTATTCTTTTATGTTGCACCACTGGCTGTGGCGGCGGTGGAAGTAGCTCAAATAAAACTGTTAAAAAAGACACAAATGCCAAAACAATATCATTATCTGGTACTATCACAGCCGGTTTAGACGGCGACATACGCGTTGAAGTAGATGGTAGCATAGCCAATATTGCTGGTACTACATGGGATGCGGATATAGAACTCGAAGATGATTCTCAAACCATATTAGTAGAGCTTTATCTCGATAATATCCTCGTAAGTGCTCAAGATATAGAAATAAATCGTTAACTTAGGGCAACCATATAGGAAATGCTAATGCTCCGGTGTATCTCCGATGCGGAGCATTTCGGCGTCTAGTTTCTCTGTCATCTCCTTGACGACCGATGCGTATTCTGGGTCGCTGTAGACGTTGAAGAGTTCGAGCGGGTCTTTGTCGAGGTCGAACAATTCCCATTCGGGCGGGAGCTTGTCGGGACGGGCCCCGGGTTGGCCGAGGTCGTCGTTATACCAGTAAATGAGCTTGTAGCGTTTGGTGCGGATGCCGTAGTGGGCGCGGGCTTCGTGGGCGGTGTCGTTATTCATCCAGTAACGATGGTAGGCGAGGTCGGTCCAGTCATCTGGGGTTTCACCTTCGCAGAGTGGCAAAATGCTTCTGCCTTGCATGTAATTCGGTGTTGGGGCTCCGGCCATTTCCAACCACGTTGGGGCGAAGTCGACGTTGCAGACCATGTCTTTATTCACCGTGCCTGATTTAATTGCATTTGGATAGCGCACCAGAAACGGCATTTGGAAACTTTCTTCGTAAATAAAGCGCTTATCAAACCAGCCGTGTTCACCGAGGAAGAAACCCTGGTCCGAGGTATAAATAACCATGGTGTTGTCAGCTAAACCTTTTTCGTCCAACCAGTCGAGCATGCGTCCGACATTTTCATCGATCGAATGAATGCACTGCACATATTTTCTGATGTAGCGCTGGTATTTAAATTGGGCGAGCTCTTCCTTGGTCTCAAAGGTAAAAGCCTCACCGGTGACGCGACAAATTAATTTTAAACCTTCAGGATCATCGGGTACACAATCGCGGTAGGCCCAATCTGATGAAGCTTCGGCATGTTCTGGCAACTGCACTAAATCGAGGTCTTCATAACGCATGTCGCGGGCGATACGCATTTTTGCTTCCATCGCTGGACGCGCGCGATTGGCATAGTCGTCGTCAAAGGTTTCCGGAATAATAAAATCATCTTGATATAAACTGCGATGCTCTGGCTTTGGATCCCATTCACGATGCGGTGCCTTGTGATGACACATTAAGAAAAATGGTTTTTCCTCGTCGCGCTGATTTAACCAGTCGAGACATTTATCGGTAATAATGTCGGTGACATAACCCTCTTCGACCTTTTTACCGTCTTCATCAATAAATACCGGCTGATTATACAGACCCTGACCCGGCAGAACCGACCACGCATCAAAACCGGTTGGCTCATGCGGTTTACCCTCACCGAGATGCCATTTACCAAACATCGCGGTTTGATAACCAGCCGTTTTTAAATGCTTCGCCACATTCGGCATGCGATTATCAATATGCGTATCCAGCGTCGTCACACCATTCACATGATTATGCGTTCCAGTGAGAATTGCCGCACGACTCGGCGTACAAATCGAATTCGTCACATAACAGTGATCAAAGCGCATCCCCTCGTCCGCTAAACGATCCAGATTCGGCGTCTTGTTAATCACCGACCCATACGCACCAATCGCATTGGCCGCATGGTCGTCACTCATGATAAAGATGATATTAGGCTGTTGGGTCATATCCGTCCTCGCGAGCACGTTTCTAGCGCAAGAATCAGGCCGCGAAACAAGCAGCCTGTTTCATATTTGGAATTATTTAAGGAAGTGGACCAGGTGTTTGATTCGTTTTTTTAAAACTTTCGGAAGATATGCGTGAATACAATTAACGATACATATTTAACTTAAACTAAAATTTTAACGAAACCAAAGATTAAAAAACTCTTTGATTTTATAAGAGAGCTTATGGTCATTCATGTTATATTCTGCTCCCGGTGGTGGCTCTTCTGCTTGCATGCTGTCTGCTAGTTCCTGAGTGCCACCTATGCGCCGTACACGTTCAGGTAAAAGCCGATGCAGGCGGCAAAGCGACACATCCGCAGTCATCGGGTGCACCGCTTGCTGACAATAGGCGCTAATGGTCGTTGCGCTTAAATCTGCGACATATTCTCGAAGACAAAAAGCTGGTGTTATTTCGAGATCACAGTTACAGCGAGGGCAAATATCTTTCGTTAGTCCCAAATTTCGTCCACACCACTGACAAACTAATTTAGGTACATTGTTCATTTCCACAAATGGCAGGTCTTCAACATTTAGTGACGAGACCATACCACCCATGGGCATTTCCCAATTTGGTTCAGGCAATGGGCCAAGGCTTAGCAATTTGGAATTACAGCCTTTGCAATTAAACCAGCCACGTCGTTTATCAGAAACAACAGCTGATTGCGTGTCGCACCGTGAACAGGCCAGCACTACATGCATATCAAGGTAAGTTTTGTTTGACGGCGCTGATAATAGAACCGACTGTCAACCTGCTTAGTTCCGCATCATCAATTGATGGGAATTGAAAGACACCATCGTAAGCAGATTCAATTTGCAGCGTTGCTTCGGCAATATCCAACTCGTCCAAACCATAATCGGCTGCGAGCCCATGGTCTGGTTTGCATGCCTCGGGTTTTAAACTCTGTCCGTGATCATGCTCCATGATAAAGGAAATGATAAGCGGCACCGCCTGCTCGGGTTCCATCGTCGCAGGATCACCAATTTTTTCACGGCAAGCATAGTACCAGTCAACGTTTTCACGGTGCTGACCCTTAAGATGTTTAGGTACCGGTTTTTTATTGCCACCACCAAATAATCCCATTGCAAAAAGCTCCTTGGTTCAAGGCAATAGAATCAATGATACTATTAAGACACAAGGACTTTTTAAACTGTCTGTGAAAAGTGTTACTTCCGAGAATCTGGCAATTCCCTGCGTGGGCTCTAACTCGACATGTATCGGCATACTCAGGTTTTCATTGTACGCATGTAAGAACACACAAACGCAGGTCTTTGATGTTGTGCGCGATTTGCATTTTTATGCTTTCTAAAAAATATGTGTCTACTATTTTTTAAAATAAAAATCCAAAATCATGGCCTGATCTGTTTCAGGGTTTTCAGTGCGGACCGAACATCATCTTTCATGCTGCTGTGCATCGTGTTGGCTTTTTGCAGCTCCTGTTCGGCGAGAGCGTATTCAGCGACACTCATATACAGTATACCAAGATTAAAGTGAATAGCTGCCTGGGTGCGCAGTTCATAATGTTTCGGGCCTTCTCCTGACTTGTTGCGGTAGTCAGCTGCGACAACGGCCTTGAGTTTGTCAATTTGTTTCAGGTTATCCTTCTTATTTTTTGATGTGAGTGCTGATTTAATTTTATCAAAGAGCGGTTGCCGGCCATCCTGATAATAACGCACCGTCGTCACGTCATTTCCTGCGCTGTGTTTTTCTGCAAACCGTTGATAGTGCTGGCGCAATTGTTGGTTTAATTTTTTATAAGCCTCACGTTCAAAGTGCGACCAGTTGGCCTGAACCGCTGCTTTGAGCGCCGCTGCTGTTTTATAGGGCTTGGTACTGCCGTGCGGACCCAATTCATGTGAACCGCCGATCGGTGTCCCGCCCTTACCCCAGGGAAATTCGCCGTAACGCAAGCTGCATTGCAGCTTAAAACCCTTGTTATAAAGAGGCTGTTGTTGTTGCTTTACACGTGCACTGATCCTGCCCTGCTGACTAAAGTCTGCTTCAAAACCACAGCGTTTCGGTATCGGCTCACCGTCCGGCGTTTCTTGTGCAGATGGCTTATGTGTTGACCTACTCACCGCGACCGGTTTTGCCTCAATCGTAATGACCACATCAGCCTTTTCAGCCGTGACCCGCTTGAGTCCATTCAGTTTTAATTGCTCTATGACTGCAGTGTGGACACCTGCCCCCTCACCGCTGCCCTGCACAGCATAGGTGGCATAAGTTTTTGCCAGATCACCCTCCGGCTGTCGGTAGTAGGCCATGTCGGCACGCGAACTGCGCAGGCCGCCACAAGATGCTAGCAGAACGACAAGTATACTTAAAAGACCGATGTTTTTCATGGAGCACTCCCATTGCGTGAAGACCGACATTCCATCAATGAGGGGCGACCTTGCAATACGGCTAACCCAGGTTTTCACTGTACCAACTCACTAGTGGCATTTTATTGATGATTTGCTGTACTATACAGCCATGACCTATAGCAATCACACCCTCCAATACCTTAATCGCATCAATGACAGCACGCACAGGAAATGGGCCTTTGAAAATCGCGGCGATAAAAGCTGGCAAGAATGGCAAGATGAAGCGCGCAGCGTTTTACGAGAATTAATTGGTCTTGAGCGTATACGTAGTGAAGCAAGTGATCATCGACAACAAATTAAATGGCAAAGCGAGCGTGAAGACCACGGGGATTATTTTCGACGATTTGGGTTGATGGAAACCGAACCTGATATCTGGATTCCTTTTTATATTTTTGAACCCAAGTCAGGCGGCCCGCATCCATTAGCGATGTGTCCGCATGGTCATGATGCACGCGGGCATCATACCAGTGCCGGTGTTTATGAAACCGAAGAACAACGCAAACGCATTGTTAATGAAGATCGCGACGTTGCCGTTCAAGCTGTGCAACGTGGCTATATCAGTATTGCCCCTGCAACCCGTGGTATCAGCTGCGACGGAGCGCCTGATGTTTATCAACGTCATAACCGCGACTGTCGTAGTCATAACATGCACTGCATCATTAACGAGCGCACCGCCATGGGTGAACGCGTCTATGACATGGAATGCTTTATCAATTGGGCGCTCGAAGAATTTTCAATCAATGATGAAAACATTTTAATGCTCGGTAATTCAGGCGGCGGCATGGTCACCAATTACGCAGCAGCCTGCGACACGCGCATTAGCACCGCCATTATTAGTTGCTCCTATAATTTTTTACAAACACCGTACGGGAAAATCAGTCACTGCGACTGTAATATGATTCCAGGCATCCTGCGCTTTGGAGAATTTTATGACATATCCGGTTTAATCGCACCACGACATTGCCTGTTCGTACATGGCATAGCAGAAGATTTACATAAAACAGAAGACGTCGACGCCGCAAGCACACTGGCAAAAAATATATACAAAGCCTGCGACGCAGACGGCCACCTAGAACAAGCCTACGGACCTGCCGGGCATCGCTTTTACGCAGATATTATGTGGGACTTTGTTGAACGCTGTGAGCTTTGATATTGAGGGCAAGGTGTTCGGTTGCTTTTTACACTTTTTCAAGATATGTGTGTCAACTGTTTTTCACCGCGAAACAAGCAGCTTGTTTCATATATGGAATCATTGAGCAATAGGCCGCGCTTTACAGATTAACCATTATGGCCCTTGAACAATTTTAAAATTTCATCCACACTAAATTCACACTCATATAAGAAATCACCTATTCTTTGAGACAATAATGTCACCTTCACTGTCTTATTCTTCGAATTGCTTTCAAACTGCAACAGGCCTGTTCCTTTTACGTAGGGCTCTCCAGTTTCTTTCATCGTAATCGCATTAGCAATTTCATCAGAAATATCTTTTGGATCAAAACCTCGCTTATAAACAAATATTCGACGGACTGAATAATTAGCACCCTCAAGAACCATTGTTGCGTTGTAAACTACACACTCATTTGTTATTAAAATATTATCAAATCTAACATATTTTGCGACAAGCTGCATGCCATTTCGAGAATCGTATAACTCTGAATATGAAGCGACATCGACACTTCGAGCGTATACTTTATAGGCATAACCATGTGGCAATTTCATAAATGGTGTAACATCCTTTTTAGGTGAAGAGACTATCGCAAAATACACACCAGCCAAGATCAACAGAGTGCACATAACAATTAAAATTATCTGAAAATGTCTCATAAAATTTACTTTACCCGAACACGGACATTTGACCGAAAGGCAACTTCAGTGATATTTAATATACTAAATCTCATCCAACACATCTATCATCGAGCTGGTATTCGGGAAACTATCTGGATCATCGTATTCACTTATTATCTCAGTTATTTGTTTCTTGTAACTTTCAAGGTCCGTATCCGGGTATTCAAGCTTCGTATCCACGATCAAAAACAACTGCGATATCAAAGCATGGAAATAGTGAATCAATTTAAATTCATCACGTGTTATTTGTCTAATTCCACAAATATCACTACGTTCTAACAATGCCTGGCATGCACCTAGTTTCCTGTTAATGGTATCTAATTCCTCGGTACTCATTATTTCATCTAGTAATTTAACAAAGTTCTGACCATGTGTTTGACTGAACATTGATAATATCACATTGCTATATGTCTGTAATAATCCAACAACTAGATGAATTAATTTATTTTCCTCTATTTTTCCTAAATCTATCTCAATGCTCAATTTGAATTAGCCCATTCGTTATATTCATCGATGTTCTTAAACCGACGATCATTAAGGTCATCTCTGAAATTATCGTTAAAAACAAACGATCCTTCGATTATCTCTCCGTTTTCATCAACACCCCAATAACCAAAAATCGCTCCAGGAGGCGTAAAGTCATCCTCGGTATATGAACCTGCAATCACAAACACATGGCCATTAGGATTGTTTTTAGCCTGGGCACGAGCATTATCATCAATGTCAGGCTCTACTCTCTGTAACGCGTCTTCGTCCCAATCTTCATCTTCTTTGAAAGACATTATCACCTCAACTTCATTGATAGATGGACATATAGTATTCGGAATCATGGACTTTATATCATTATAGAGCATGCACAATTTAAACTTGTCTATTTGAAGCTGCTTCGATTTAAACACTCATAGGGGCCTTGCTCAAACTTAAACCTCAAACGATATGCGCACCTTATTTGAGAATCAGTGAATTATATTTAAAACTATCCCCATTATTAATGTCACCATTGCTGATGACATAGGCACGATGAATCCAAATGCGGAACCCTTGGATTCGCAATTTGCTACAGCCAATGCGAAATACATTGAGCAAATATATAGATAGATACCCAGGCCTATAATATTATTCAAAACGCCCGCGCTCAGGTCGCTATAAATCGCATACAGTGAGAACAAAAACGAGAGCACGACAGGGACTATTACAAGGATTGATCCAGTTACATCTAAAAGAAAGCAAAGCTTCTTATGCTTCTCTCTGTCGAAAAACTCTGAGACCACCTTTAACGGAATCAAAAATATCAAAGGCGATGCCAGCGTTACACAGACTAAAAATAGTGACCAGCTGCCTTTCAACGCCAAAAGAACTACGATGCCATAAAGCCCTAAAAGAACCATGACTGACAGAATCGCGGCTGTGATATGATTCATCGCCATGGTAATTACAAATCCAAACACCAACGGGACACATGTCATAAAAATAGTTACACCATCTATAGATCCCGGATAAGTAATTAGAAAAATAATGACACTCAAAACACCACAGCAAAGCCAGGTCGTTAAGAGCGGAGCTTTCATTGGCTTGCTGCCAATGCTATCTTTAGACATTTCACTACTAAAAATCTTATCCATAGCATGTGCTATGGTATCAAACTCCAGTTGCACCCACGCTGATTAGCCTAGATCGAAAATGCGTGCCTGCGCAGCGGATCATGGTATCTGCCACCCCTCTATTGCCGCAGCGCCAAACGAAGCTTCAGCGAAGCCAAAGAGTCCTATTTCTATGCGGGGTTTAGAGTCGTGCGCGAATATAGGGAAGATTAAATTTCGAAAGATATCGGGACCTTACTATTTACTTTGGCACTATTTTTAAGATCAAATAATCACGATGAGCAACTCATACGGGACACGCCACCCATCTCAAAGAACTCTGGCGGTTTCAAGCGATAGTATATATCCTCAATGTCCTTTGACTGCTCTGCATATGGCTGCGTCATGACGTCCTGTAGCTCGCGGGTGAGCGAATAATCTCCCGCAGCTGCTTGCTGATAGGCCGGCGCAACAAACCACTCGCGCAAAATATATTTTGGATTAACCAGCTTCATTTGCCGAGAGATTTCCTCAATAGACCGCAGCGCATTCGCATCACTGGAGACGTTGAGTAACGTTTTCCATTTTGCCAACCACTCTTCCCAGCGCTGCTCCATTTCTTTGGTGGCTGCATCAGGCGCCGCGCAATTGTTGATGTAGAAACTTTTCTTGAGTGGGCCGATGTCATCAGGAATCGATGAGAGCTCGCGGAAGAAAATAGTGTAGTCGACTGGCGTTTCCATCATCAGTGCTTCTAACTCACTGAGCAGTTCGTCGTACTGTGCCTGGTCAGACGCAATGTTTTCAGCACACAGGCCCAGCTTAGCAGCCCACATTTTTTCCATCTGTGTGTGCATGATTTTCGGAAATTCACTTAGAATTTCATCGAGCTCTTGCGCATGATCCTGATGCGATGCCAGCAATGGCTGTAAGGCTGTGCAAAACATGCCGAAGTTAACGTGTGCTGCTCTTGGCTGATTCATGAATGAAAAATGCAGACCGCCACCCGTCCAAGGCTGATAGCGCGGATTATACACATCGCAAAAACCGAACGGACCATAATCAAGGGTAAAGCCACCGGCAGCGCAGTTGTCGCTATTAAAGTTCCCTTGGCAGTAACCGACGCGAATCCAGTTTGCCACCAGTGACGTAAGGCGGCTACGAAATGCGCGCGCCAGCAACAACGCTTTTTCTGGGATGCTCAGTTCACTATCAACATCAATAAGGTCAGCGTACTCACGCTTAATTACATGCAGCACCATCTGCTCGAGTTCTTCAAACGCTTTCGGATGTTCGTTTTTACGAGCACGACGACCGAACAATTCGAGTTGGCCGACGCGGAGGAACGACGGCGCGACACGCGTGGAAATAGCGGCGGCTTCTAAAACAAGCATGTCGGGATCTTCCGAACGCGAGCCTTCCGAGTACCACGGTCGCTGCACCTGCTCGGTTTTTGAAACGTATAAACTCAAAGACCGTGAAGTGGGCACGCCCAAGGCGTGCATGTGCTCCTGAGCCAAAAACTCGCGAATACTCGAACGCAAAACAGCGCGACCATCCGCACCGCGGCAATAGGGCGTACGCCCGCCACCTTTTAACTGCATTTCCCAACGTCGTCCATTAATGACAGCCTCAAGCACAGAAATGGCACGACCGTCGCCATAACCATTGCCGGTTTGGAATGGACACTGCTGAATATATTCAGTGCCATAGATAGACAGCGCATAGCCAGTCGCCCAACCAAGCGTGCGCATTGGCTCTGGAACCTGAGAAATGTCACCGGTGAACACACGCATAAAATCGGGAGACTCAGCCAAACTGTCATCGATGCCAAGCTCTGCAAAAAATTGTTTGCTGTGCGCTATATATTCAGGGTCTTTGATCGGCGTTGGTTTAACGGGGACATAATGCCCCGTGAAGACTTGGCGCGGCGCGTGATCGGCACCGTCTTCTGTCGCGTCAGGATCACGATTAAGCGTGTCCATAAAGGAATAATCCGCCAACTTCGCAAGATCGTCGAGAGTTGAAACCGTTGAGGCAATTTCCTGAGGCAGTCGTTTTATCATAGTTATTTATACCAAAGCTCGTGAATATTTATTTTAATACGGTGTATCTAAGTACGTTGTTTGTTTCGTGTTTGTGTCGCTATCTGTACGTGTTACACAAGGTCCCAGAACAGCGGGGCACGGTGAAGCGCTCCACATAGGAATGGTATTGTTAGCTACGTTTAGCCCAAGCCTTAATTATAGTATACCCCACCTAATTATATTGTTTGGAATGGGGCCAAAAGATATGTGTGTCTAATTTTACTTAATTGAATTTACTCTTCATTTTCCACTTTTTCCACACCACGTGGCGTGAAATTTTCCCTTAGAATGGATAAACTGTATTCCTGGTCTGCTACATCAGAAACAGCCTTCTCTGTTAATGGTTTCGCCGATAAATACCACTCTCCAGATTCGTGAATGGTGTAAAACAAATCATTACCATTTAGTTGTTTAGGCACCGTTTTAAAATATTTAGGAGTTAAATCATCAAGCGATTTCAGGAGGACCCCTTCTGAGCGTTGATAATGTTTTATGGATAACCAAACCGGAATCGCTATTTTCTTAAATTCATGACTTTCAATCGTCTCAATTGATATGGAATAATAGAGCAACTCCGCCAACTTCGCGCCAATTGCATCTTTAACGAACAAATAACCAACATCTTCTTTCCATGGGATTCTTGCCTCGATCTCATCATAATGGCTATCAAGGCTAGCTGGATCTTTCTTAGCCACTAGAGTCATTATCTCTTTATATAACCTTTTTAAATTGTCACTTGTCGCCTGAACACCAGGCGCACCAATACCTAAATTGAGAAACCAAAAATCACCATCACTTGCGTGTAACGCATCTAAATCCCCATAAGCATAATCCACTAATTCTAATTGATATTTTAAAGATGTTTTCATAACATGTTCGAATGGAACAGCATTCTCAACAATAAACTGATGCGTTTTCCTAATATTTTGAATCTCCTCAAAAGGCATGCCGAATTTGCACTCTACCTCCATTAAAGACTCATAAATTAAAGTCATATCTGAAACCTGCACAAGATACTCTTGATAACCAGCCCGGTCTAAGCCAGCTATACTTGTCATCATGCGGGCATAATTATTAGAAACCGTATTCCATTCACCTAATTTTGCATGCACCCACATATCCACATCAATAAAAAGCATTAAACCACCCATCTGACCAAAAACAGTCTCAGACTCCTCAATTACATAATCTGCCATCGGCCAAGAAAAAAAATCGTGCGCCGGTAACTTCTCAAACTGCAGCATAAATTCAGGCCGATTATCCTTCCATTCCATCATTCTATTTATTGTAACATTATCTCGCACTGGAGGTCCATCAAATCCAAGAAAATCCTCGATAGCTTTTATGTAAGGCTTTCCATCCTCCTTCTCAACGTTGGCCTCATAGAATGCATCTAATTCATCTAACACTTTTACGCATTGAAAATAATGACTACCCTTAGGTAATTCATCAACGCGAATAAATTCATAACCTGTCTCAAGACTGAAGTCGGATATGTCAGCCTGTTCAATCCAATCAACACGTAGAGCTAAGAAAACACACCACAAGAATAAAACAGCCAATAACGGGCTGGCCCATAAAAGCAGCTTTTTTAATTTAGCTTTGGCTGCATTAGATCCGAACTCCCTACCACCTTGATTATCACTCTCATTATCCATGGCCCTCTATGCTATACCAAAACCATATCGCACAAATGCCCCTTGAAATCACAACAGCCGCAGGCCTGCTCTCAGCCTGCAATATCATGTACAGATGTTCAACTTCTTTGAAATGTTCGGCTACAACTGGGACATCCATTATAACTTCGTAGATCAGTTTTCCCGCCATACAACAACTGTAGATCCAGTAAGCATAATTAAGTCACACCTATATTTCTATTCTTACCTCTTCACCTGCCTTATCGCATTTGTTGGAACCTATGCATACAACAGAATATGGAATGGGACCACTAATTATGCATATTTAGTTATGCTGATTTGGATGTTCATAAGCCTAATTATTTTGGCATATATAATAACAGTTAAACTAGAACCTGATTCGAGAAGGGATCTAGAGTACATACTCATAAATGATCGGATTTTGATTTGGTACGCTATCATTAATCCACTCATTCTACTACTGAATCTCGTATACGTGGTTTACTGTTTCTTAGACAAAGAAGTGGACCGTTGGCCGTTCATATACCAACAAGCTGTGCTATATATTCTGGCCGCTCCGCTGGTTATCAGATTAATCATATGGCCGATTGAGTTTTATGTTTATAACTGGCAGATATTTGAGTATTTTGATAAATTATTGCCATCGTAAAATTCTTTTGTGAAATATTGTACTTAAAACGTCAGTAAAGCATAAACTTTAACTCGCGTTCATGTGACATCATTATTCAATCGCCACGACAGATTAGAAAGAGAATCTTCGCTCAGAATGTTTGCGCCTAATGTATAAGCGTATGCAGCACTTGGCTGAAAAGTGATTGTCATAGACTCTACAAGCACTTCCTTAAAAATTGTCTTTGTGGTCACAATTCCTTGATCTAACGAATTTTTCCGCATAAATTCGAGCAACCCATTTATTATACTAAAATTTGTACATGGGTTATCTGACCATTTGACCTCAACACACCAATCAGGCCTCTGAGTAACATGATCCAGCCAAACTATATCCACTTCACCTTTTCCCCATCTAGCATAATGAAGTTTATCTATATTACTGTTATGGACCCATTGACTAAATATAGCAGTTTCGGTTAACATACCCATAGCCTCATGCTCTCCAGTTACTGGCCCAAACAGGGCTGCGCGCATAGATGGATTAGTTAAATACACCTTGAATCTAGTTGCACGTTTGAATTTCTTAGCGGTGATATCCACTCTATTCACAATTTTAATCAAAAATGCCGCTTCTAAATATTCTAAGTATTTTTTTATGGTGTTTTTAGATACCCCAGAAGATTGAGATAAAGATTCTAGCGATATCTCATTTCCAGTATTATATGCTATCGCATTAAATAATTTGTTAAGTTCCTGAACATCGTTAATTCCATATAAACTCGGCAGATCTCTAAGCAAAACCTTGTCAATTATATCGCTTTTAATATATCGAGAACTCTCTTTCTGAATAATAGCGGAAAAAACAGCCTCTGGATACCCACCGTAATTGAGGTAATTGATAAATTCTTCATTTAGCTCTTCTATTTTCCTTGCATTAAAAAAACCATTCTCTTTTTCCTCTATAAGATCTTCTTTTCTCTCAATAAATGAGATATATTCTGCAAACGTTAATGGTGGCAATAAAAAGTCTGTAAACCTACCTGCGCCTGACTCCTTACTTTTAAGCTTTAATGCAGCAGCCGCCGAACCCGTTGCTACAAGTTTATAAGAAGGATATGAATCCACCAATGATTTTAAATGAACTTCCCAATCTGTTAGATACTGAATTTCATCAAAAATTATAAAAACTCTGTCATCTCGTCCGTGTCCAAATTCATTTTGGAAAATATTCACAATTTTTTCTAGAGTCAGGCCTGTATAAATCGGTGTTTCAAGTGATATATACAATATATCCTTGGGATCTATTTTATCTCTAAGCAATTTATCTATTGCTTGAAAAACCATTACCGTTTTACCTACACGCCTAGGACCCATTAAAACAGCTGCTCTATTTACAGAGTGCTCGATAATTAATTGATAGAATGGCTTAAAATAAGACCTTCTAGGGTAATCACTATACCTTTGCTCAACTTCACCAGTCTCCCACCATGGATTATCGAAGTATAATCGACTAACTATTTCTTTTTGAGATATCGAAAGCATAACTTCTCCATTAAGATCAACTTGTTGATTCTAATCTTACATATATTCAAATAGAATCAATAGTTTGATCTTAGTTTATAACTATAGTATATATCTATATTTACATATGCACTCTTCCTGTTTCTATGGTCATAATATTTCTTATTTGTCCAAATCAGTCCTTCAACAACGACCCCAACCAGACAAAGCATGGTACGGACACGCATCCAGCTTCGCTTACTCCTCGCCTTTGGCTGCGGGGTTGCGCTCGCGTTCCGAGCGCCCGCAGAGCATGCCCATGCTCTGCTAAATCCTGCGGATTTACGCTCTCCACCCCCTTGCAAGGTGAAAGTAGGTCGCTGCCATTTTGCAAATATTAATTTACGACACAAAAAAAAGACCCACAGTAAAACTGTGAGCCTTCTATTTTGAATAAGCTTGGCAGCGACCTACTTTCCCCTTGACGAG
>JANQLF010000053.1 GCA_028280785.1 Planctomycetota bacterium | reverse complement strand
ACCGTGCCGTGGTCAACGTACCAAGACCAACTCGCGCACACGTAAGGGCCGTAAGAAAACCGTCGCTAACAAGAAAATAGCTAAGAAGTAGGATTTAATTCATGGCAACTTATAAAAAGAAAAAAGTCAAAAAGAATGTTCGCAGCGGCATCGTCTGCATTAATGCGAACTTCAACAACACCATCATTAGCATTGCTGATGATAACGGTGGTGTCCTGTGCTGGGAAAGCGCTGGTTCTGTTGGTTACAAAGGTAGCCGCAAAAGCACGCCTTACGCAGCACAATTAGCAATGGAACGCGCAGTAGAAAAAGCTACCAAAGCTGGCCTGAAAGAATGCGAAGTTCGCGTTAAAGGTCCTGGCGCTGGTCGCGAAAGCGCCATCCGCGCTTTAGCTGGCAACGGCGTTAATGTTCGTGCTATCATTGACGTTACTCCATTACCACATAATGGCTGCCGTCCTCGTAAGAAGCGTCGCGTTTAATCTCGATACTTCTTCACTTATTCCATTCAGCTTAGCTGTACCAGGAGACACTTTATGCGTATACGTTGGCGTGGTTTTGAATTACCAACTCAAGTAGAAAAAGACGAAGCAAGCGCAACGTCCACCTATGCTAAATTCACCGCCGAACCATTCGAGCGTGGCTTTGCTACCACTATTGGTAACAGCCTGCGTCGCGTTTTGCTCAGCAGCATTCAAGGTGCCGCTGTCCGCGCGATTCGCATCGATGGCGCAAATAACGAGTTCACCAGCTTAGACGGTGTGCTTGAAGACGTTACTCACATTATTTTAAACATTAAGCGTTTGCGTTTACGTCTACACTCAGACGAAGACGTGGTTATTCGCTTAGAAAAATCTACCACTGGTGCGGTTACCGCTGCAGACATCACCCCACATCAGGACGTTGAAATTATCAACCCTGATTTGGTTATCTGTAACTTAACTAAAGATGTTCGTTTCGTACTTGAAATGGAAATTGGTTCAGGCCGCGGCTTCGTCCCAGCTGACCAACAAAACATCGAAGAATCACCAGTTGGCACTATTGCTATCGACTCTATTTATTCTCCAGTTGTTCGTTGTTCATTCGACACCACGACCGCACGTCTTGGTAAGCGTACTGACTTCGAACGTTTGGAACTCGAAATTTGGTCTGATGGTTCTATCAGCCCAGAACTCGCTTTGGTCGAAGCAACCAACATTTTACGTAAGCACTTGAATCCGTTTGTTAAATACTTCGAAATCGGTCGCGAGCTCGAAGGTGCAGCAGGCAGTGGTCTCAGCGTTGAAGGTGACGCTGAAAAGAGCCGCCTGATGGACAAGCCAATCAGCATTTTGGAATTGTCAGTACGCAGCGAAAACGCCTTGCGTGTTAACAACATCAAGACCATCGCTGACTTGGTACAAATGGATGAAGCTGAAGTCGCTGGTCTCAGCAACCTTGGCAAAGTATCTGCAAAAGAAATTAAAAAGCGTCTTGCCGACTTCGGATTGACCTTTGGCTTAAAACTTGTTAACGAAGAGGTTCCTGCCTCTTAGTTAATTTAATAACCCGGCGCTTGTTATGTCCTGGAAACAGGAACGGGCAGTACCTTAAAACGGCTGTTCGACAAGCGCTGCACTCTGCAGTTTTTAATGCTGCAAAAGGAGACTAGTTATGCGTCATAAGAAAGCTGGCCGTAAACTCGGCCGTACCACATCTCACCGCGAAGCCATGTTACGCAACGTTGTTGCTGGCCTCTTTGAGCACGGTCGCATTAAAACCACCGTGCCTAAAGCAAAAGAAGCTCGCAAACTGGCTGAAAAATGCATCACCATCGCTAAGAAAGCAAATGCCAGCGATGACGATGCCAAGAAATTGCACTACCGCCGCGAGTTACTGAAAAAATTACATCGCCCAGAAGTAGTGAAAAACCTGATCGAAGAAGTAGCACCAAACTACTCTGACCGTCCAGGTGGCTACACCCGCATCTTGCGTGCAGGTTACCGCATGGGTGATAAAGGTACGATTGCACTTTTCGAATTAGTATAATTTCAAAGCGAAAACAAACTTTAAAAAGGCGGAGCACTAGCTCCGCCTTTTTTGTGTCCTGGGAGCGCCGACTTCCGAGTCGGCATTAAAGATTAAGAACCACAGATGGACACAGATAAACACAGATAGATTTTCGAATTACAGTGTGTGTTCCTGGGACCGCGGGCATCCTGCCTGCATCGAATAATCAATCCTATTCCAATTTTTGAAGAGCACTTCTGTACTCATCTCTTTGATATAGTTCCATTTCACTATCGTGTAAATGCTTAATCAATGGAATGTACTTCCTTTGAATGTCCTTTGGGAATTTCATTATGCAGTCAAGGATTGTTGTCCTATCATTTTCTGTCTTGTTGCAATGTGATATAAGGCCGTTGTTATCTGATCTGATTAGGAGTGGTAAGTAGGGAAAACGTATAAAATGAGTGCTTAAATTTTCAATTTCAGAAATTTTATGAATTAATCTAGGACCTGCCCTAGTTAAATACTCTTCATGTAGAAAGGACGCCTCTTTTTTCTTAGAAATTTCTGAGATAATTCGTTCAGTTATAGAATCAGGGTATATTCCATTTTCTAATAGAATAAGTATTTCTTTATTATTTATTTTATAGTGAGATTCATCGACTATTTTTGATATTTCATTTATCGTAGAGCGGCTAAGTTGATGTACGTCAGGAGCATCGGATAATACCTCAAAAATGAACGAATCTATTCCATTAATGCGCATATCTTTAGCGATGACTTGGCAATTAAGAATAATAGAAGCAAGATGTAAAGAGGTTGATCCGTAAATTTTATCGTGGCCTGTCCTTGCTTCTTTTAGTAAAGGTAGAAGTAAATCAGAATGATCCGATAGTTTACTCAGCTGTTTGGGATTAATGTCGTTTAATTCATGCATGACTTGGAGAAGAGAAATATAGAGGAATCCTCTATCTTTTATTTGAGAATTTTTTAAAACATTGATAAATATAAAGAACAAATCGGAATCAAATTGTAGTATATACTTATCGAAGAACGATTCTGAATCATAGGAGAAAATAGAAATCAGGGATTTTGTGAATGCTAGGTTTGTGTCATATTGTTTTAAATTTGACAGTTTAAATAAGCAATCATGGTAGTTGTGCTTTTGTAGAATGAAATATAGGATTGCAGTTTGCTTAAGCTCATCATCAGATGATTTTGATATAGCGATGTTATAAAGACATTCTTGAATATCATTGTTGTGGTCAGTGATATATTCTGCCGCGGATTCTATAGCTTGGTCCAATTCCATTTGATTTGTCGATGGATTTTTAATGAACTTAATAAATGTTGGAATAGCGACATTTTTATGCTCCTCAAAAAAATCATCATAATAATAGCGCTGGCTATATTCGATCGACCGTAATTGCATATCCATAAACGGACTGTTTTCAAAAACAAACTCTGGAGCCCAAGTGGGTAACCACACCCACAACATCCAGCCAATGATTCCTAGGCAAAGACTGGTGATACCACTAATGAGGAGTAAATTACGCCATTGCATGCTGAAATATACGTTTCACTTAAAGATATTAAACCAAGTTATTTATTTAGTGGAATCTATTAGTAACCCTTGGTTTGTGCATGCAACTTTGTTTGCAACAAATGTCACTAGTAACTCGAGTTACCGTTTATTGCACAGGAGATCATGAATATGCGCTATCTGGCCATAGTATCTGTCCTTTTGGGCTTGTTTTTTGTTAATCTGGAAGCTGCGGCGGAGAAAAAGGTTGGCTTTACTGATGCGCAGGTGGCGGAAGCGGTCAAGAAGGCTCCGAAGCTGCCGATCTATGATTCGATAAGTGAAGATTTCGAGATCAACGTAAAGCTCGTTGATTTTATAGACTTTACCGATCCCAATGATTTTCATGACCTCTTCGATCGTGGTACATCAAAAATTGAAGAAGGCCCCGCTGGAAAATATCGAGTAACTGCAGCGCATCGTCATTCGCTAGTTTCGGTTCGTTGGAAAGCAGATGAAAAAGATAAGCCGCATTTATTGGTTTGGGAATACCCAGATGACGCTGAGCGTCAGATTTGTTTTTTCACTCATGAATCAAAATTAAGTGGTCGTCGTAATATTGACTGGTCATTAGAAACCGGTGTTAATTGTGGGCACCCATTACCACTGACCAATAACATGCAGTACCATACCTTTTTCTTTTGGCCAACTGACAATTATCCAGTTGCTATGTATATGAATTGGGCGCGTAATAAAGTGCCAGCGGCTGCGAGTCGTTTATGGGTCTACCGTGTAGAAGGTGACCATTTACCACCCTTGCAGGTGGAAGAACCGGATCCAGAAAATCCACGCATTATTGGCGGTATTCACAATTGGTCATTGGTTCCAACCAAAGGCATTTTTGGATTAAATCGTGGCACGGTGATGGATCACATTGCTGAGTACCATGCGTTCCGTGGTGATAATATTATTTCTTGGCCTGTGGTTTCGAATAATACCTGGGGGTTTCGTTGTAAGATTCCGTCATGGGATGGTGGTAATGGCCGCGACACGGTAGAGCTCGAACAAATACTGGCTGCATGTGAAAAACATAAGATTAAATTTATGCCGGTCTTTAATACGGGTATTAAATTTAAAATGAAAGGCAAAGATAATAAAGCATCATCGCAGGCTGAGCGTCGTGCCAACATTGAGCAAGGGTTCAAAGAATTCATTAATACCTACGGCAAATCAAAAGCACTTTATGGCATCGCATTTGAAACGCAGGATTTATCACCGAAATACACCGAGTGTAGTTTAGACGAATTCCGTAAAAGTTTTGGCTCACTGAAGGCATTTAGTGATTTCATGAAAAGCATCGCGCCGGATTTAGAGCTCTATCACTATTTGGGCAGTAAGAATATTCATGCCCAGTACTTTTACGATGGCGACCAAGTCTTTAAGCGTTGGGAAGACAGTAAAAAACCATGGAGCGAGCATCTTGCAGGTGAAGTCAATGCCTATTGGAAAACCAACCAACGCGATCCAAAAGAGTTAGCTAATGATGGCATTCATACGGTTCTCAGTTACCAATCTGATGATTATAAAATATTCGATACCTATTATCAAAACCCGCGCGCGATGACCTATTGGGATTTAGAGGCTTCGCAGGCGCGTTCTGATTTATTCGATACACGCAAAGCGTTAATCTGGAATACGTTTTACGAAGGTTATATCGGTTTAGCACCAACTAATTGGCTTTACTTAAAAGTATGGGTTGCCCCGGACTTTAATCCGGCTGGACCACATGCCTTGGCGGCGTGGATGCAGTCAATGCAACATCGTGATCGTGATATGTTATTGTTCGGTGCGTGGAATAATAAGGGGGCCGGTATTGAATCGAAGGTGCGTAAAATGGCTAAGGCGTTTCGTTCGCTGCCACCAACTGAATTAAAAGATGTAGCCGTCATAGGCGATTCACCAGTTAAAGTGCGCAGCACACAATTTAAAGGCAAGACCTATGTGAACCTTGTTAATAATACGACTTATGCTCACGAGCTAAGTATAGGGAGTAAAAAGGTAATGCTGAGCCCATATACGATGGAAACGCTTATCTTGGATGGAAAGAAAACAGTCAAAGCTAAGGGCAAGGTTAATGCTGATTATGTCAGGTGGCTGAACACTCGTTTGGATGCATTTTATGCTTCGTACGAGCGATTACGGGCCTTAGATAAATCGGCGGTTCCTGCTGCCTATTTAAAGCATTACGAAATAGCTAAGGCGCTGTGCCAAGATAAAAAATATTACGCAGCTGATAATGCATTGGGTCATGGTGTACAGGAAGAAATCAATTTACGTATTTCCATTCTTAAACCACGTGAGTTGACCGTGCCGAAACACAGCAGCAATGCAGCATTAACAGCTGATTTGAATGCCTGGCCAAAGCAAGCTGCCGACTGGAAAACCGAAAGTGAGCATATCGGCACGCACTTATTCTTTCCTAACCTCTGGCACGGAGATAAAGATTTAGGTGCACGTATACGCTGCTTCCATGATGGTGAAACTTTACATTTTGGGATTGCCGTGAGTGACCAAACACTGACTGCTAAAGATGCCTGTGCGATGTATTTCTCTGGTGAAAATTATTTAAAATATGCCACCAATTCAGAAAAATATGAATCGAATATCGCGATTGGAATTCCCCGTTCTGGTAAAGAGCTTGCTATCAGCGGAAAATATGGTGCGAAGGGTAAAGTGACCAAAACCAAGGCTGGTTATACAGCAGTCTTCTCGGTTAACGTTAAAGAACTGCCGCTCAAAGATAAGAGCATCGGCTGGTTATTCATGGCAACAGACGAGGATAATAATAAGCACTTAAATCCAGCGAGCTGGGCACGTAAGCAAGTGCTGATGTATCCAAATGATCCAAATTTCCCCTATTGGAGCGATGCACGCACTTGCGTGCGACTGATTCTTGATCAGTAGGATTTTAAATTCGATTAGTATTCCGGCCGCCGACGAATGATCAGCCCTACTTGGGCTGGATTTTTCGTAGCACCAGGCGGAGAAAAATAATGAGGACAAAAGCCGAGGGGGACCGGGGGCAGAGCCCCCTATAAAAAGAACTGATCCATTTTGATCGGACCAGTAATGAGGGCTTTGACTCTTTTGCGTAATGAGTGAAACTACGAGAATGAGTGAAGGCCCAAAAACCCTCGACGAGCACCGCGAATATTTACACGACGCAGCCAAATTGCAGTTATGGTACGCGCATCATTGGAAAGCGCAGCATCCGGACGAGTCCTTCGTCGATGTCTTTCGCAATCGCATCGATATTTATCGCAAGACTGATATCAATAGCGAAAATTTAAATCCTAAAGCAACCAAATGGGATGACCCGCGTTGGCAAGAGCTCGAAAAAGAAATACTTAGCGCTCATGATTTTTTTGATGATGATAGCGAAGCCTTTGAAATGGCGGCCTTCGATGTCGTTAAGCCGCATATCGATGCACGGTGCCAGCGCGACTTTGAAGACCGTAGCGCACTCAAAGGATATCAATGTGGCAGTTTGAAATATGATTTTTACGACGATGGATTTCCGCAACGCATTTTTGTGCATATTGCCAATGCATTAGCGCCAAAATCTATTTTTGAAGATCCAAGCTATTTACCGAAATGTTTTGAAGAAGTTATGGAAAAAGGTGGCAAAGAACACGACGCTACTGAAATGTATACCAGCACCTGGCTAAATTCGCATCCAGCCTGGTTGAAATTATTTCCATCGGTATGGCAAGACCGCATGGAGCCTGCCGAAAAAGACGTGCAATGGCACTTTGGTTACTGGGGCCAATTCATAAACGCCCGCGGCACCTTTAATCATAAACTCGGCGCAAAAATGCGCGCCACAGGTGAATTTCCTTACTGGCCACGTCGTTCGTGGTGTACTTTTGAAGAGATGCGAGAGCACTTGGATTCCTTGAATAAATAGCGCAAATTCCTTACTCTTAACTTGCGCCAATAGTGGGCACGCACCTGGGAGCGCGGGCAGCTTGCCCGCATAGGTAGCTCTTGAAATAAGTATAATTCATATTAACAATACAAACTGATGGACGTGCAAGAACACAAAGGCTGGTACAAAAGAACCAAATTACCTCATTTCGATGCTGCTGATACCTACCAAATGATCACATATCGACTGATAGATTCCATGCCAAGTACTACATTAAATAAATTAAAAACTCTTAGAGATAATGGTGACATTCTAAACAAAGAATATCGTGCAAAGGTTGAATATTGGCTTGATCAAGGAATGGGTGCTTGTGTCTTAAAAGATGAGGATGTGGCTGAAATTGTGATAAATAATTGGAAGCACTGGCATGAGGCACGGTATGAATTGCTAAACTGGGTTGTCATGCCAAATCATGTACATGTGTTAATTAAACAATATCAAGGTGTACCGACTAATAAGATTATACATTCATGGAAGAGTTATTCCAGTAATGCAATTAATAAGTATTTGAAGTTAGAAGGTGAATTTTGGTGTTCTGATTATTGGGATAGATATGTTCGGGATGAGCAGCATTATAAACAGGCTTTTGAATATATAGACAACAATCCGGTTAAAGCGGGATTGGTAGCACGGGCAGAGGATTGGCGGCTTGGTAGGTTTGCCTAATTGCATTGCGGGCAGGCTGCCCGCGCTCCCAGGTGCGCTTACACTCTATCGTAAGGTTATCCCGACAAAATCGGACAGCACATCGTCCAAGTCTTTTCACAACTGTTAAATCCCGTACCTGGCCCATTGCCAGTCGCGTTGAACAAGTGCGTCGGTACGCCATTTTCAAACATTAATTGTGGACGTTCGCGGAAGCCCATTTTGGTGATGCTACCGTCGGTCCATTCGACGTTGCGTGAATAAGCGAGGGGTGGGTTGGCGTAATTCCAATGAATGCAATCTTCGCTGGTAGCATAGATTCCACCGTGATGCTCGCCGCAAATTTCGCCGCTCATATCTTTCATGATCGCATGGAACATGCCATCTTGGTACCACATGTATGGGTCTTCGACATTGCCGGTAAAGACAGGTTCTTTTTGTTTGCGAATAAAGGCATTTTGCCAGTGTTCGGCGTAAGCGAGGCCAATTTTAAATGGTCCGCGTACACTCTCGCTTAATTTATTTGATTTATAGAGGCAATAAACACTGCCGTCAGGCAATACGGCTGGTGCAGCATTGGATAGAATAGTTTCATCCCACGAACCGACTGCCGGTTCCATGATTGGTTTATCAGGGCGTTTCCATGGGCCTAAGACAGATTTACTGCTGGCCAGGCCGATACGTTTACGATTCCAGTATTCAGCATACAGATCGGGATTACCTTTAATGGTGTCGATTATTTCCGGGTCACTGAGGTCTTCTTCATAACTGACACCGGTATAAAATAATAAATAGTCATCACCGCATTTATGAATGGTTGGATTGTGCGTCATGCGCGCATCAAAAAAATGTGGGTCGCGGCGTTCAAAAACAACTTCTTCAAATTGATAAGGACCCTCGGGGGTGTCGCTGCTGCAGCGAATTATTTCCGAATGAAAAGTCCATCCAGGATGCATGCAATATTTCTTTGGCCAACGTGAAGAGAATAAGTGGTAGCGACCATCTTCACCTTTAATCGCTGAGCCATCCCAAACCCAGTAATCTTCCATTTGGAAACCACCATCGATCGGTGCAGCTTGTAATGTCTTCTTAAATCTATTTTCAGCCATGGCTCTATTTTTACGCTAAGCAGCCTTTGCTGCAATGTGCTAAAAAGGCGCTAAAGGCGAGTGTTCGGTATGAGGAGATTTAGGGACTCGGCACTTGTCAAATGTACCCAATTTGTTCATACTCAGGAAACACTAAACGAGGACGACACGTGGCGACCGAAATATATGCAGATTATGAGGCGATGAGCCAGGCAGCAGCGGCGCATCTTAAGCAGGTGGTAGCTGAAAAACCTGATGCATTGATCTGTTTGGCAACCGGCTCGAGTCCATCGCGTCTCTATGAAATCCTTGCCGTTGCAAAACAACAAGGTGATTTTCAAACGGATAAATTACGATTATTAGCCTTGGACGAATGGTATGGCGTTCCGCGTTTACATCCATGTACTTGCGCTTTTTTTTTACAACAGCATATCGTCGAGCAGTGGGGTATTAATCCAGAACAATTAACAACGTTTAATGCTGAGGCTGATGATGCCTACGCTGAGTGTGAACGCATTCAACAGTATCTAGATGACAATGGTCCGATTGATGTGTGTATTTTAGGACTTGGTCAAAACGGCCATTTAGGGCTCAACGAACCAGCAGCTACGTTAAAGCCAGATGTGCATGTTGCTGAGTTAGACGAACGTTCACAGGGCCATGCGATGCTCAGTGAGAACGGCGTTGAAGTGAAGCAAGGGATGACTATCGGTCTCAGTGGTATTTTAGGATCAAAAGAAATAATGATGTTGATTACCGGTGATGATAAAGAAGAGGTTTATCAATTCTTATTGGCAGGACAAATTAGCACGTCGATTCCCGCATCGTTTTTGCACGTGCATCCGAATGTTGAAACCTTTATCGATGAAGAAATCGATCAGGGTGATTGAGCAATACTCTTTTTTAAATTGTGGTAACTAAATGCGATAAATGCATTGTGAATCATTACAATGCTTACGATTACAGAAATACCTTTTTCTATTCCCAACACCTGCCCGGAGTGATATTCCATAAAACCCCAATAAATTACTTTGAGAAGTAAAAGGGCATAAAGAACCAGGGCTATGCGAGTTGCTGCAATATTGACAAATGTGATGTTAATTAGTGTTAATATTGCGGTTAATCCAAGAATTATTCCAAATTCAATTTCAATTGTGGGACCTCTGTCATAAAAATGTTCGCCAATTATAAATATTGAAATGATTATAAGAAATAATGACCCATATAATAAGGAATTTCTTCCCCAAATTATTTGAGCACCTCTGTGTATCATAACTATATACTGTACATTTAATATTGATGAGACAAGGGGCAATTACTCTTTTATCTTATAAGCGCGAATATTCATCACATTTAAAGAGCCGCCGGCGCCAGTGATGCGTAATATATTATCACCTGCTTTGAGCGGAATAGGCTGTGGTAAATAGTGATCTTTCCAATTGCGCCAACCACCAGTGTAGGTCATATCAACGTCAGTAAGAGTAGTTAGGCGTTGACCATTGATGTGAAAACTACGCTTCGAAATAGTAGCAGTCGTTTGATTCAGGCAGATTTCATAGAGACCGGCTTGTTTAACAGAAATAGTCCACTCAAGCCAGTGGCCCTGATCATCCCAGCCAAAAATTGACTGCGCTGCTTCTTTGATGCGTACCTTGCCATTACCTTGGCCACTAAAAGCAGCGCCTTTTACAATGGCTGTGGCTTCTTCTTGTGCATGTGGAAAGCTTGGTTTGCTGTAGTCCTTACCTTTAATACTCGGTTCGTTAAATTGATAGTCACCTGGTGTGAATATATCCACTTCACGGTTTTGTTTATAAGCACGTTTACTGTTCACCTGATACGGACCGATATTAATAGCGCCATTCCAAGCCTCACCATTTTTATCAGTCTTATTGATAGTGCCGAGTGCGATTCCTTGGCCAATGGCTGGGCTATCAGCTTTGTAGCGATAATCGCGTTTGGCGGCATCAACAAACAATGCATTGATGTCAGCAATATGCATATTTTTATTAACTAAGTCTTTTTTGGTGGTGCTACCGAGGTCGAGAAAAATATTGTGGTTAAAATCAGCTTTATGCAGCGTGTTGCCATCAAAGCCACCATCGATGATATTGTTATAAATGGCTAATCCTTTGGTCCCTGGATTGCCGCCATAAATAGCGTTCTTTGCTGAACCCGATTTACGATTGCCACGTATAATATTATTACAGATGACGATGTTATTATAGACTTTTCCAGCCCAGATGCCGATGCCAGTCGAGTGTTTACTTTCGATGATGTTGTTGCGAATAATAATATTATTCCCGTCTTGGAAAGTGATGCCGGCATTGCCATCATAGACTTCATTACCTTCAACGATGATATTTTGACAGCCAACATAAAAGGTCAGGCCATTGGCGTGCATGCCTTGGTTGTCGCGGACTAGGCAATCAACAACGGCGCCATTGGTCACGGTATAATAGTCAAATGCCGTAGAGGTGTTGCGTTCGAATGTGCAATTACGTACCACGATATTTTGCAGTAAGCGCGCGACTAATCCTTTGGTGTGTAGCGTATTGTTGTGTATTTTAGAGTGTTCGATTAACGAATTGCTGGTTCCGGTCATTGCTATAGCTGGTGCGTAGCCACGACAAAGAGCAATATCGCAGTGTTGGATGCTGACATTTTCACCATCACGCTTGTAGACATTAATACCGACGCCGCTTTTTTTGCCGCCTTGACCGCGTGTATGGATGCCACGGACAACGATATGCGATGCAGCAACGTGGATACCATCATTGTGTCTGGAAATACGTAAATTTTCAAGTCCATCCTGAGGCCAGAAATAGATACGCTTTTTCTTATCATCCATTTTTTTGACCACATACTCGCCAGGTTTATCCAAGACTTTGAGCGTGTTAAGAATAGAGAAACTGCCACCTTTTTCATATTGCTTAGCGGTGAATAAAGAAATGGCGATTTCTTTTTTCTCAGGGTTAAAGCCTTGTATAGTGTGATAGTAAACAGCTGCAGGTGAGCCGTATACCGAAAGTGTTGCACCATCCCAATAATTCGGATCACTTTGATTGAAGTAGGAGTGCTTAAAGAAGGATTGGCGAGAAGTAATTAAATGATTGTTGCCGGACTCATCGTAGCCGCTAATTTTTCTGATTGCACCCCAAGAATTGGCTTTGCCTTTGGCGTCTTTATGGGCACCTTCAAAATAAAACGTTATAACCTTGCCTGTTACTGGCTTATCGAGTTTGAACATTTGTTCTGTGGCTTGTTTTTCAGCTGCCTGCGGTTCTATCGTGATAATATCTTTGCCATCAATAGTAATGCGCACTTTACTTGGATTGGTGTAGCGCGGTTGTGGTGCGAGGCCAAAGCTGTGAAAGGTTTTTACTTCAGGTAAAGTTACTGAAACAGCACCCTTGTTAATGTCATTAATGACTGCAGATAAACGTGATTCATCGAAGAGGGCGACGAGGGGGCGTGTTGGATTCACTTTCATACCAATGGGTTTGATGTCTAAACTGCGTTCTTCATAAATTTTTGCTTCGCTTTTATGAAAATGGGTTGCCATCTCTTGATAATGTGGATCAGGCATGTTTGGATCTTGAGCAATGGGATAGGCCGTATTTAAATTATGTAAATTAATAAGCTTCCATGACGCAGTCGATTCAACATCGACGTAATAAATATGCTGCCAATGTTTATTGCCACCTGCTTCTTCACTGCTTCCACATTGTTTCCAAGCATCTATTGGTAGAGCACCGTCGATAATTGCCGGTCCTGCGCCATAGCTGTCATCTAGATTGCCGTCAAAAATAATCGGTGCATCTTTACTGCCATTTGTTTTGACGCTGATGCTACCGTAATAACGCACGCCGCCTTTAAATCGAATAATGTCACCTGGGGATAGTTTGCAGGTTTTGGCATTCTCGGCGGCTTGCTGATCACCAGGGCAGTGCTGCCATGCTTGTTCTGGGCTGGTGCCGCTGTTTTTGTCTTTGCCGTTGGCAAAATCTATAAAATATTCTGCACTAAAAATTGGTAGCGTGATAAAAACTAAAAGGGCAATGCGGATCATCTCAGTCCTCGTTGGTCAGTCTTAGCATAAATGTGAGTTTAATCTGGAACAATGGTATAATGTTGCTGTTCAGTAATTGCGACAGCTTTCTTTGCGATTTATTATCAGAAAAAACAGCACCTTATGCACAAAGACGTAGGTTGTTTATAATATCACGAGGTCTAGGATCCGGCCTCTGTTTGAGAGCGTATAGGGTAGACGACACGGGCTTTTGACGATGCTCTACCCCAGCTGTGAGAAGGAGAACAGTGATGAGCATTCAAGGTGACGCTTTACGCCAGGACCCACGAGTTGCCGAGGCGAAAAAATTACTGCAAGACGCTGTGGCTGAACATGCCGCAGCAATTACCAGTGTGCGTCCGGCGCAGTCTGAACACACGGGTGATTATGACGCGGTGTTGAAAGCATTCGCTGATGTACGCGGTGCCCCATTGTTTTATCCCTACGTCAGTAGTGGTTTGGGTAATGGTGCCTTAATCGAATTAATGGATGGTAGTGTTAAATACGATTTTATTTCTGGCATCGGCGTACACGGTTGGGGCCATTCACATCCTGATCTTGTGGCTAGTGGCGTTGATGCGGCAATTAGCGACACCGTGATGCAGGGAAATTTACAACAAATTCCTGAAGCCCAAGAAGTGCAATCCTTATTAATTCAATTAGCCAATGCTAACGGTGCTAATCTTGACCGCTGTTTTTTGACCTCGAGTGGCGCTATGGCCAATGAAAACGCCTTTAAGATTGCCTATCAGTCGCGCTTTCCAGCAAGTCGTGTTTTAGCTTTCAAAAAATGTTTTGCTGGTCGTACTTTGGCGATGGCCCAAGTAACTGATAAAGCAGCGAACCGTGATGGTCTGCCAACAACGATTGCTGTTGATTATGTGCCGTTCTTCGATGCTAAGGATCCGCAGGGTAGTACGGAGCGCGCGGTTAAAGTTCTGCAAATGCATATTAACCGTTATCCCAAACAACATGCCTCCATGGTCATGGAATTAATTCAGGGTGAGGGTGGTTATTATTCTGGCTCAACGGATTTCTTTAAAGCATTAATTCAAGTTTTAAAAGATAATAACATTCTGGTACATATAGATGAGATTCAGACCTTTGGTCGCAGTGATCACGCATTTGCATTTCAACACTTCGGTTTAGATGCCGATGTTGATATGGTTTCAGTTGGTAAAATGTCGCAGGTGTGTGCAACCTTATATAAACCTGACTTGCAACCACGTGCGGGATTGATCAGTCAAACCTTTACCTCAAGCACCTCAGCTATTTTCGCGGCAAAATCGATTTTGACGACCATGACCGAACCGGGCTTGTTTGGCACTGACGGTCGTGCAGCAAAGATGAGTCAGTATTTCCGCGATGGACTTGCCAAGCTTGCCGAGCAAGAACCTGATTTAGTTGCGGGTCCGTTTGGTTTTGGAGCGATGGTCGTATTTACACCGTTTAAAGGTGAGAAAGATAAAGCCGTACAGTTCTCTAAGGATTTATACAACGCCGGGGTTTTAAGTTTTATTGCCGGTACGAATCCTACGCGTATTCGTTTTTTAATTCCTATCGCCGCGGTCACCGAAGCTGATATTGATGGTGCACTGGCAATTATTCGAGATACACTGCGTAGTACTGTGAAAGCATAGCTATGTATGCCATTCGACCTATTCGTAGTTCAGATTTAGATGCCTTGATGGTCTTGGTTGGTCAGGCCTTATCTGGTCTCACAACCTTACCACCAGACCGTGAGGTATTAGGCAGGCGTATTCAATTATCCGAGCAGAGTTTTGCTAAGGACGTGGAAAAAGCTGGTGCCGAAGGTTATTTGTTTGTACTCGAAGATTTGGAAATCGAACACATCGTTGGTATCTGTGGCATCGAAGCGAAGACTGGCGGTTACCTGCCATTTTATGCTTATGAAATAAAACACGAAACCCATGAATGCGAACAATTGCAAGTACATAAAAACATTCCAATTTTATGTGTGCATTCTGAGCATAATGGTCCGAGTGAAATATGTAGTTTATTTTTATCACCTAAAAATCGTCAACGTGGCAATGGGCGACTATTATCATTGAGCCGTTTTTTGTTCATGGCTGAATTTAAAAATCGCTTTGAAGAGCAAGTCATTGCTGAAATGCGTGGTAAGTTGGATATTGATGGTCATTCACCGTTCTGGGAAGCCATCGCTAAACATTTCATCGACATGCCATTGGAGCAGGCTGACTTTTTAAGTGTGCGCGATAAGCGATTTATTGGTGATCTGATGCCGAAGCATCCGATTTATGTGCCGCTATTACCAGAAGCTGCTCAAGAAGTCATTGGCGAGGTGCATGCGAATACCAGACCAGCGCTGGCATTACTCGAAGCGCAGGGTTTTCATAAAACCGAATTAATTGATATTTTCGAAGCTGGTCCGATTGTTCGTTCTAAAGTCGAAGATATTTACAGTGTTAAACATTCCAGGCGTCAAGCCATTACATCAATTGAGGTAGTACAAACGGAAGATCTGTGCGTGATTAGTAATGCACACTTAGATTATCGCTGTGTCTTGGCACCGCTGCACAGCGATGCCGATGGTGTGCAAGTCGATCAAGCAACGGCGGATGCCTTAGGCCTGAAACTCGGTGATGAATTACGTTGGGCTCCAGCTTATCCGGATACGCAATCATGAGCAGTCCTGCATCACATTTTATTAATGGTGAATGGATCGATGCTGGCATCGAAGCCTTGGAGTCATTCGAGTCGTATAGTGGTGAATTATTATGGAGCGGTCAACATGCTGGCGAATCAGAAGTCGATGCTGCTATGCAAGCAGCAAAAAGCGCATGGCCAGCTTGGTCTGGATTAGATGTGCACCGACGCATCGATATTTTGAAAAAATATCAAAACCATTTACGCGACCATCAATTACAGATAAGCGAATTAATTGCCCGCGAAAATGGCAAGCCTTTGTGGGAAGCCAAAACAGAAGCAGCCGCATTAATCGGCAAAGTTGATGCAACAATTAATTCATGGAACGTTCGTTGCACCGATCAGCACATGGAGGTGGGAACAGCCCAAGGGCGTACGCGTCAACAATCACTTGGTGTTTGTGTGGTGCTTGGCCCATTTAATTTACCAGCGCATTTAGCCAACGGCCAAATTGTCCCGGCATTATTGGCTGGCAATACTATTGTGTTTAAGCCAAGTGAAGTTTGTCCAGCGGTTGGTGCTTATTTAGTAGATATTTTTAGTAAATGCCTGCCCAAAGGCGTTATCAATCTCGTTCAAGGTGATGTACGCAGCGGTAAAGCTTTATTGGCGCATGAGGATGTCGCCGCTGTGTTTTTCACGGGTTCGTATCGCGGTGGGGCTGCTATTCATAAGCACTTCGCGGGTCGCCCTGAAATTATGCTGGCTCTGGAAATGGGCGGTAATAATCCACTGGTGGTCTGGGAAGCAAAAGATCTTGAAGCCGCTGCTTTATTAATGGTGCAATCAGCATTTATTACCGCAGGTCAACGCTGTGTCTGTGCTCGTCGACTTATCATTCCGGAAGGTGAGGAAGGCGATGCTTATATAGATGCATTGTTGGCGATGATGAAACGCATTCGCGTCGGTGATCCTATGAGTGATGAAGAACCGTTTATGTCTGGCGTTATACACGAACAGGCATCTGAACAGGTACTGTCCTCACAGGCAGCACTCATTGCTGATGGTGCAAAAGTCTTGGCTTTGTGTGAACGCATTGATGAAGCACATCCAACCTTGTTGAGTCCAGGTCTCTTAGATGTAACAGGTTTAGAGGTAGAAGACGAAGAAATATTTGGGCCACTTTTACAGGTTTATCGTGTGCCCGATTTCCAATCGGCGATTAATGAAGCAAATAATACCGCATATGGTTTGTCAGCTGGACTGATTAGCGATAATAAAAAACTCTATGATCAATTTATTGCGCAGATTCGTGCAGGGATTGTGAATTGGAATAGACAGATTACCGGTGCGAGTGGGAACATGCCGTTTGGTGGCATTGGCCAATCGGGTAATCATCGCGCAGCGGCGTGGCACGCCGTTGATTTTTGTCATTATACCTGCGCATCTATTGAAGCAGATACCTTGAGCCTTGGCGCCTTACCAACCGGAATTCAGGAGCACGGTGATGAGTGATGTCGAAACTTTATTTACCAATCTATGGCAAGATTACTGTGAGATTAGTCCGCAGGCCGCCGAGATCCATGAACTTTTGAGTAAGCGCGGTAACGTACACAACGATCACATTGCTCTGCGCACGATCGATCATCCTGACTGTGGGATTGAGTGTTTAGCCAAAGCCTTTGAAGACTGCGGTTATCAGTTTACCGATGATGTGTACAGATTTGAGACCAAGCATTTGCGCGCACGTTACCTCGCCCATGCCGATGGCCATCCGCGTGTTTTTATCAGCGCCTTGTGCTTAGATGAATTTGATGTGTCTGTTGGCGATACACTGGTGCCGTTATTAAGTGCCGAGCCAGTGGACATGCGTCATCCAGGTCGCCCGTGGTCTTGCAACGTCGAAACGTATGAAAACTTATTGGCCCACAGTGAATACGCTGCGTGGTTGTATGCCTTTGGTTGGCGCGCAAATCATTTTACCGTTTCGGTAAATCACCTTGATGGATTCGCAGATATTGCTGACTTAGTAACATTTCTGCAGGAATCAGGTTATGCCATGAACGAAAGTGGCGGATTAATAAAGGGCAGCGAAGCGCAATTATTACGCCAGGCTTCGACCTTAGCTGCGCCAATCAGCATGGTATTCGGGGATGAGGCAAAAGAATTGCCGGGTTGTTATGTTGAATTCGCTCAGCGTTATCCTGATGCTGATGGTAATTTATTCGACGGATTTATTGCTACTTCTGCTGATAAAATTTTCGAAAGCACTGATACCCAAGCAAATTAGGTGAATAGACGCTAAAAGCGTGCTCAGAACCATTTTCTTGATTCTGTGATCGGATGCCTCATGTTAGGCTCTTCACGCGAGGGGCTGCATGGCCAAAAAACCGGTCAAATATGACGAAAAAGCAATTCAAACGCTCGATCCACTCGAACATATCCGCTTACGCACCGGTATGTATATTGGCCGCCTCGGTGACGGCTCGAATCCCGCCGACGGTATCTATGTCTTAGTCAAAGAAGTTATCGATAACTCAGTTGATGAATTCATCATGGGTGAAGGCAAGAAGATCGAGATTACCCGTGACGGTAAGCAGATTACTATCCGCGATTATGGTCGCGGCATTCCGTTAGGCAAAGTCATCGATTGTGTCAGCCAAATTAACACCGGTGGTAAATACAACGACGATGTCTTCCAATTCTCAGTAGGTATGAATGGCGTTGGTACCAAGGCAGTGAATGCGTTGTCATCTGCATTTATGGTGACGAGTTGGCGCGAGAAGAAGTTTCGTCGTGCTGAATTTGTGCAAGGCAAGCTGAAGAAGGATAAAAAGGGCGCTGATCGCAAAACTGAGCAGGGAACCGAGGTTGTATTCACACCTGATGAAGAAATTTTTGGTACCTACGAGTTCCTGGATGATTATCTAACGCGCCGTCTACGTTATTATGCGTATCTCAATAGTGGTTTACGTATTTCGTATAATAAAGAAGAATTTTATAGTAAGAATGGACTACAGGATTTATTGCTCGAAGAACTCGGCGGTGAGAAATCGCTCTATGAGATTTGTCATGTCAAAGACAAGCAGCTTGAGTTCGCGTTTACCCATACTGATAAATATGGCGAGAGTTATTTCAGCTTTGTAAACGGTCAGTATACCAACGATGGTGGTACTCATCAAAGTGCGTTTCGCGAAGGCTTGCTCAAAGGCGTGAACGAATACGCCGGTAAAAATTTTGCTGGTGAGGACGTCCGCGATGGCTTGCTCGGTAGTGTTGCTATAAAAATCAAAGAACCGGTTTTTGAATCGCAAACAAAAAACAAATTAGGCAATACTGAGGTGCGCGGCGATATCGTACCGGCCGTGAAAGACGCGGTCCTGCGTTTTTTGCACGAAAACAAGAAGATTGCCGAGAAATTACTTAATAAAATTAAGTTAAACGAAAAAGTCCGCAAAGAGCTGGCTTCGGTTAAAAAAGAAGCACGCGAACGAGCGAAGAAAACAGCCATTCGCATTCCAAAATTAATTGACTGCAAGATTCACTACACCGACAAGAAAAACTTACTTGGTGAGGAAAGCTCTATCTTTATTACTGAGGGTGATTCGGCAGGCGGTGCAATGGTGCAATCACGTGATGTGCATACCCAGGCGATTTTCAAATTGAAAGGTAAGCCATTAAACTGTTTTGGCTTGAAGCGCGATACCGTCTATAAAAACGAAGAGCTCTATAACATTATGCGTGCGCTTGGTATCGAAGAGAGTGTCGAAGATCTGCGTTATAATAAAGTTATCATTGCAACAGATGCTGACGTTGACGGCATGCACATTCGTAACTTATTATTGACCTTTTTCTTGCGTTTCTTTGAAGACCTAGTGATTAAGGGGCATGTTTACATCTTAGAGACACCTCTTTTCCGTGTACGTAACAAGAAGGAAACGCGTTACTGTTATAGTGAAGAAGAGCGCGACACAGCACTCGAGGAAATCACTTCACCCGAAGTTACACGCTTCAAAGGTCTCGGTGAGATTAGCCCTAAAGAATTCAAACAATTTATTGATGAGAACATACGCTTAGTACCAATTGATGTGAAGAATATGCGCGAAGTGGAGAAGGCTTTGGACTTCTTTATGGGTAAAAATAGCCCTGAGCGCCGCCGCTTTATTGAGAAGAACCTGATCGCTGATATTAGTTAAAAATGGGATACTAGTTTATGGCCAATCTTGAACCAATGATGGAAGGCAACTTCCTCGAATACGCCAGTTACGTGATCATCGATCGCGCAATTCCGGATATTCGCGATGGCTGCAAGCCGGTTCAACGTCGTATTTTGCAAACACTAGGTAATGTGGACGACGGTAAATACCATAAAGTAGCGAACATCATTGGCGAAACCATGAAATTGCATCCACATGGCGATGCATCGATTGGCGATGCATTGGTGGTGTTGGCGAATAAGGATTATTTCATCGAAAAACAAGGAAATTTCGGTAATCCGATTACTGGCGATAAAGCGGCTGCCGCGCGTTATATCGAATGTCGTTTAACCCCGTTGGCCCGTGAAACATTATTTAATAAGCACCTCACCGATTATCAGCCCAGTTATGATGGTCGTAAGCAGGAGGCGGTTTGTCTCCCAGTAAAATTGCCTGTTATCTTAATGCTCGGCACGGAAGGTATCGCCGTAGGTATGGCAACCAAAATTCTGCCGCATAACTTTAAAGAATTATTACAGGCTCAGGTTAAAATTTTAGAAGGTAAGCGTTATAAACTATACCCTGATTTTCCACATGGCGGTTTAATGGATGTGTCGGAATATGCTGATGGCAAGGGCAAGATTAAGCTGCGCGCTAAAATAGAAGCTGATGGTGATAAGCGCGTGGTCATTAGGGAAATACCTGCATCAACAACAACCGAAAGCCTGATTGCATCGATTGAAAATGCAGCGCAAAAAGGCCGCGTTAAAATCGGTGGCATTAATGATTTCACCACGGACAAGGTGGAAATCGAATTAACCTTACCGCGTGGTGTTTACGCCGAAGAAGTGATTCCACAGCTTTACGCATACACAGACTGTGAAGTCAATATTTCTTCCAATATTGTAGTCATTCGCGACCGTCACCCAGTCATAATGAAGGTGAAGGAAATTCTCGTAGAGTTGACTAACAATTTGGTAGAGCTCCTCAAGCGCGAATTGCAATGGGAGCTCGATCAGCTTGAGAATAAACAACATTGGTTAACGCTCGAACAAATTTTTATCGAAAAACGTGTCTATAAGCAGATTGAAGAGTGTAAGACCGAAGCAGCGGTCACCAAGGCTGTCTATACCGGAATGAACAAATATAAGAAAATGTTCATCCGTGAAATGAATGACGACGATGTGAAGCGTTTGCTTGAAATTCGTATTCGTCGCATTTCTAAGTACGATATCAATAAAACGCGTAAAGACATCGACGATATTGTTGCGGCGATTAAAGAAATCAAATCCAAGTTGCGCAATATGAAGAAAACAACCATTACCTATTTAAATGGCTTGTTGGATAAATATGGCAAAGATTACCCGCGTCGTACCAAGGTTGAATCGATTGAAGAAGTCGATGTTAAAGAGGTGGCGCGCTCTAATATTAAAGTCAGTTATGATCCAAAGAGCGGTTTCTTTGGTTCGGCGATTAAGGGCGATGAGAAGTATAATCTGACACTCACCGAGTTCGATCGCGTACTCATCGTTAGTAAAGATGGCGCTTATAAAATCTGTTCGCCAGATGATAAGATATTAATTTCAGCCAAACCTGTTTACTACGAAGTCTTCGATCAAGAAAAAGGCATAGAGTTTACCGTCATTTATCGCGACAAGAAAAAGAACGCCTTTGCCAAGAAATTTAAAATTGAGAAATTCACGCGTAATCGCGAGTATGAGATTATCAAAGGCAAGGCTGGTCGCGTTGACCATATCTTTGTAGGTGATGATAAGTCCAAGGTTGATATGGACTTGGTCTTGGCTCCGCGTCAGAAGCTGAAAAAAGCCAAATTCGATATGGCTGAAGTGCCATTCCAAGGTGCTAGTGCCCGTGGGGTGCGTATGGCACCCAAACCCGTGGCTAAGTTCATTCTTAAAGACAAATAGAGCAATGCCTATGCGTGGAGCATAGGTGCCCTTGCCAGGATTCGCATTGCCTTGGCGCTTACTGGGCAGCAGACTAGCAGCATAAAGGAGTAGATATGTATCCCCCAGAATTGACCAACCCCATGCGCGCTGAATTGGCAGACGCTGGTGTAACTGAACTAACAACCCCAGATGAAGTAGATGCTGCTGTTGCAAAAGACGGTACCTGCTTGATTTACGTTAACTCTGTTTGCGGCTGTGCCGCAGGTTCCGCTCGACCTGGTTTGATCGGTGCTATGCAAGGTGCTGCTAAGAAGCCTGACCAAATCTGCACGGTGTTCGCAGGTGTTGATGGTGAGGCTGTTGCCCAGGCACGTGGCCATTTTGCTGAGTATCCAGCAAGTAGTCCAAGCGCGGCACTCTTGAAAGACGGCGAAGTGGTTTGGATGTTGCATCGTCATCAAATTGAAGGTCGCTTTGCTGACCAAATCGCAGCAGCCTTTGCTGAGTCTTGGCAAGAGCACTGCTAAGCATCTATCTGTTAGCGTCTTACAAAAAACCCCGTGCCACATTGGTTCGGGTTATTTTGTGGAGTTCATCATCTGCACTCAGCGATGCGTGCTGATTTTTAGTTGTTCTCCTGCTAAGGGCTCAAAAGATAAACTTTGGAGTTTGCAATGAGAATCGTCTGTATTGTTGCTGTGTTGATGGGATTAAACCTGTTGAGCGCTGAAGAGTATAAATTACCACCAGCAGTGCAGAAAAAAATTGATTCACACCAAGAAGAAGTAACGAAAATTATTCAAGAAGCTAAAAAAGACATTCAAGATTCTCAAGATAAAATGATTAAAGCGCTCGAGAAAGAGCTCAAGGCGGAAACGCGCAAGGGCCATTTCAATAATGCGATGGCCATCACTGAGTTAATTGAAGGTCTTAAAAAGCAGGATGAAGAGGTCGGCAGTATTTTTGGCAAGAACCTCAATATCGAAATGAAGCCATCGCGAATCAAGATTTTAAAAGTCGCGTTAGCAGATGGCGATATGGAGAAACAGGGGCAAATCCCTCACGATTTAATTAAGCATGTACAAATGAAAATTGGTCGCGGTGAGTATGTGTTTAATTTCAAGAAAGATTTTGCACCTTATTTTCCTAAAGGATTTACTTTTACCAAGGGATGGATCGATTATTCCTTAGATGATGGACCAAAGGTCTACATGGAAGCCAAGGGCGCAGACTTCGTGGTAACGATTCCAGAGCCGCTGCCAAAAGAGTAAATTTCACTAAAAGAGAGTATTCGTACCTATATGAGCGTGTAAAATCGCTTATGTTAGAATATATGTGTCAGTTTCAAAGAATAAGAGAAGGATTTTTTCAGTTCTCTTATTAACTTGGTACAAACATGACAGATGAAACGCGCCGCTATTGGGCCTTTTATTGGCCACTCGCCTTAACCGGTTTGGCCATGATATTAGCAGCGCAGTTTAAAAATGGTATTTTAAGTCGTTATCCTGATGCGATCAGTGAATTAGCTGTTTTTGCTGTGGCCACGAGTTTGTATCGCATGTGTCATGCTGGGATTATTTTTACCCCGCAAATGACCAATGTTTTGGCGCGCACTGACCAAGCAGCGCGTGTGTGCCTGCGTTTTGTGTGTTTGGCCGCTTGTTGTTTATCACTGCCATTGTTGATTTGCGGATTTACGCCAACTGGTGTCTATCTCATTGAAAATGTGTTTAATATGATGGGTGAGCAGCAGGCCAAAGCGATATTGTATTTGCAATTATTATCGCCGCTGATTTTAATTACGGTCTTGGCTCAATATTATACGGGATTACTCGTTCAGTCTGAGCGAACTGGTTGGGTGACTATTTTAAACACCGTGATGTTAATTACGACCATTTTTGTTTTATTAATCGGTTTGTATAATGGCTACGATCCGGTCTGGGTTATCTCACTGGCTCATATCATTCCAACCGTAGTCCATTTAATTTCAACATATGTGGTCTATTTGGTTCTGTATAAGCGCCCACAGCTTGATGAACCTGTTGCAGATTTGACTTATAAAAAAGCGCTGCACTTCTTTTATCCGGTTGCGTTTACCTCGTCGATGTTTGCAACCAGTAGGCCAGTTATTTATGCGTTTATTCGTCGCACTGCCGAAGCCGATTTAACCATCGCAATTTTACGCATTGTCTTCGATTTTACCATGATGTTTTACAATATGCTTAATCAGTTTAGACATTTGTTCGTTACCTTTGGCCGTGAAGATCGTGACGGTGTACGTCGCTTTATGATTAAGATTTTCGCCATTGTCATGAGCGGTATGTTGATTATTGCCATTACGCCGTTGCATGCTTGGTTCCTCATGTACTTGCTTGGTGTTGAAAATGAAATGCATATTCAGATGGCTCAAGAAGCGATCTTGGTCTTGTGCTTGATTCCTGTTTTCCTAACCATTCGCAATTACTACCACGGCATTGCTATGGTTACACATAAAACCGGACGCATGGGTATTAGCGGATTCCTACGGATTATTTCGATAACCGGCTTCACCGCCGCTTGTTATTATCTCGGCATTTTAAATCACATTACCGGTGCCGGTGCGCTTGTTGCTGGCTTTATGGCTGAAGGTTTATCGATGTGGTGGCAAAGTCGTTGCCCCAACAAAAAGAAATCTGTTAGCGAACTAAAGCCAGAAGTCGCTTAATCGTTACGGCGATGATAGCTAACGGCGTCTTGGTAAATCTGAGAGTACCAGGGGTCAAAAGCATCGCGCTTTTTCATATCGAAAATAAATAAATTATTCTTGCGCTCTGTATCGATGCGCATGCCGCGTGGATCCCAAGCGCCGCTATCCAACCAGCGTTTTTCGTGTGCGGTATTGCACATGACCAAGGGCGTTGCCCATTCAGCAGCGCGACTGGCGTAGTGTTGTGGCACTACGGTATTTTTAACATTGTCGTCAGGGTCTGGTCCTGCCATGTGGGCAATGCTGAGTACGGCATCTGCGCCAGCGCAAACAACGTCACCCCAGGTATGCGGGAATCGCACATCAAAACAAATGCATAGTCCGAGTTGCCAGCCTTTGAATTCAACGACGCAAGCTTTATTGGCGTCGGTAAAAAAGTTTTTATCGAAGGGAGTTAAGCAGCGTTTGTGATAACGAGTAACGTTTGCTTCATTACCACAAAAAAGGGCGTCATTAAACAGTTTTCCATCGGCCATGCTAATCGTACCGAGGACCACGGCGATGCCGGCTTGTTGTGCGCGGGTATGAATCAGGTCTTCAAAGCCATCGTAGCTGCACCAGTTGATGTCTTGGTAATCGTCACGACCAGCACCGGGGTAGCCTGAGAGTGCGCACTCAGGTGTGAGTAGGATATCGACACCGTTCTCAGCAGCAGCATGAATAGCAGCGCTGATCTGCTGACAATTAGCTTCAATATCAGCATCAGCATCCATATGCAGACAGGCAATGCGCAGGCTATCCATAGTTCTTAGTATTGAATTGCCGCCGATGCTACAAGCGGGCATTCTGACGGGCTTGTCTTGGCACAGAGAATCGCAGACTTGTTGCCCCCAGTGAGGATGAGCCTGTATGAGTAAAGATCGTTATCAAAGTCCATTGGTCAGCCGCTACGTTACACCCGAAATGGCCTACATTTTTAGCGACGATAAAAAGTTTCAGACTTGGCGAAAATTGTGGATTATGTTGGCAAAAGCCGAGCAAGAATTGGGTTTAGATATCAGTGATGCGCAAATCGCTGAGATGGAAGCTAACATCGAAAATATTGATTATGAATTAGCAGCGGTTGAAGAGAAAAAACGTCGTCATGATGTAATGGCTCATGTCCACACTTTTGGTGAGTGTTGTCCAAGTGCGGCGCCCATCATTCACCTCGGTGCAACCAGTTGTTATGTGGGAGACAATACAGATTTAATCGTATTGCGCGATGGCCTTGATGATTTAATTCCAAAATTAGCGCGGGTTATTGATCGTTTCCGTAAATTTGCCGATGAATATAAAGATCTGCCAACCTTAGGTTTTACTCACTATCAACCAGCACAATTAACCACCGTTGGTAAACGTGCGAGTTTATGGTTGCAAGAATTAGTCATGGATCTTCGTAACATCGAGCGTGCGCGCGCTGATTTACGCTTCCGTGGCGTTAAAGGTACCACTGGAACCCAGGCGAGTTTTTTGTCATTATTCGAGGGTGACCACGATAAGGTTGAAGAACTTGATCGCAAAGTTACTGCGGCTGCTGGTTTTGACAGCGCCTTTATCGTCACTGGTCAAACGTACTCACGCAAAGTTGACGTCGATATTCTGTCTGCGCTTGGTAGCTTTGGTGCTACCGCACATAAAATTGCTACCGACATTCGTTTATTAGCGAACTTAAAAGAAATCGAAGAACCATTTGGTAAAGATCAAATCGGTTCATCGGCTATGGCTTATAAACGCAACCCGATGCGCAGTGAACGCTGCTGCAGTTTAGCGCGCCACTTAATGAGCTTGGTCTCTGATGCCCAACACACCGCAGCAGTTCAATGGATGGAGCGCACCTTGGACGACTCGGCGAATCGTCGTATTTCTTTAGGTGAGGCATTTTTAACGGCTGATGCAGTTTTAGGTATTTTGCAAAATGTGTCTGAGGGCTTGGTCGTTTATCCAAAAGTTATCGAACGTCGCATCATGCAAGAGCTGCCATTTATGGCGACTGAGAATTTCATCATGGCCATTGTGAAAGCTGGCGGTGATCGTCAGGAATGCCATGAACAGATTCGTGTTTTATCGCATGAAGCCGCTGCCGTAGTTAAACAAGAGGGTGGCGACAACGATTTAATCGAACGGATTAAAAAGTCTGATTATTTCAAGCCGATTCACGATCAAATTGAAGCCTTGATGGATCCATCTACATTTATTGGTCGTGCTCCGCAGCAAGTCGAACGCTTTCTCAGCGAAGAAGTTGACGCTGTGTTAAAGCCATACGCTGAACAGCTTGCTGGAAGTAGCGAGTTGCACGTCTAAACGTGAACGACAACGACGTAATAAAACCAGTACATCTTAAAAGCCCACTGCTCACCTTTGTAGCAGTGGGTCTCTTTATTGGCGCAGCGAGTGGCTTGTCGCTACCAGTACATCCATTTTTGTTCGGTTGTGTTATGATTGTGTTTTGTTTCAGCGGTCTGCTTATTAAGCACGAACATACTCGCTTTGTGATTTTTGCAGGCGTTGTTTTTTTTATGGGCGCTTTGTTGAGCAGTCAGCAAGATAGCGCCAACAAGCAGCCCTTTTTTTTGGACAGTGATGTACAAATACGACGTGTTGTTCTATCAGAATTTGGCCAATCGCTGAGTTTTAACAGTTTAGAAATTCATCAGCCAGCCGGACTTCAATTACAGCGTTATCTGCATGCGTATGTGCCAGCGGTACCAGTGTGCAAAGTTGATGATGTGTATCGGGTGCGCGGTTTATGCGAATGGAATGAGAAATATCACTCATGGCAATTACGCGTTGCATCTATGGAATTAAAAGAATCACAGCAGCAATCTGCGCGCGCAGATTTATGGCAGCATGTTGATGCACTGGCGCCACATCAAGGACTTGCAGCAGCTTTATTATTGGGATCAGCACCACGTGAGGCCAAGCAACAATTTCGTGACGCAGGTGTAGCACATGTTTTAGTCGTCAGTGGCCTGCATGTTGGCATTGTTTTTGTGTTGGTGGCGAGTTGTTTGCGTCTTGTCGCTATGCCGTGGTATCCAGCGCAAATTGTGCTTATTGGAGTATTGTGCTTTTATTTATGGATGACTGGCTTTGCTATTCCAACACAACGTGCGGTTTTAATGGGCATGATTATTATTGTTGCCAATCTCATTGCACGTGATTTGCATCCTTATGCTGCATTAAGTTTAACGATTATTCTTTTAGTTTTGTGGGATCCAATTTCTGCGCGTGGTTTAAGCTTTCAATTAAGTGCCGCGGCCGTTGCTGGTATTTTAAGTTTAGGATTAGCCTTGCGGCGCTTGCGATTACAACATCTACCACTGCAAGCATGGCCGTTAGATCGTCCAATCTGGAAATTGGGCCTTTATATGCTTCGATCTTTAATTGATGGCATGCTGATAGGATTAGCAGCCACATTAGCGGTCACGCCGATATTAGCAGTTCATATTGGTGTCTGTAATCCGTGGTCGCCATTGGCAACCGTTTTAATTACACCGCTGGTGACTGTGGCAATTGCTTGCGGCGGTATGTGGTTGGCATGCATGAGTGTGTGGGCGAGTGGCCCGTGGTCAGGATTATACGTGTTATGTGATTGGAGTTTTCAAGCGCTTGATGCTTGTAGTACTTTTTTGGCAAGATTTCCCGGTGCAGATTTACAGGTTGAGGCACCGCCAATATATGTTTTATGCTTATGGCCTTTGCTTTTCTTGCCATTACATGCTGCCAGTCAATTACTGTGGCGCGGTGCATTTTTATGCCTATTAATTATTTTATGGATCTTGTAATTATATTATTTTACCATCGCTAGATGCAGACCATCGCGTACTGGTAATAAAACATTATCAACACGTGCATCATTTTCGATAAAGCGATTAAGGTCATCGATGCATTTACTGTCTTCATCTTGTGGGTTGAGTACAGCGCCATGCCAAAGGGTATTATCAACAGCAATAATCCCACCCGAACGCATGAGTGGCAGGGTGGCATCGTAATAAGCTTGGTAATTTATTTTATCGGCATCGATAAATGCGAGATCAAAAGGCCCAGAGAGTGTGGCGATGGTTTCGAGTGCTGGCGCTAATTTTACAGTTATTTTTTTACCGTGAGGACTTTGATCATAAAACGATTGTGCAAATGCAGCGGTTTCAGGATTAATGTCGCAGCAAATTAATTCGCCATCATCAGGAAGAGCTTCGGCAACGCTCAAACCAGAATAACCAGTGAACATACCGATTTCGATGCAGCGTTTGGCTTGGGTTAATGTACACAGGAATTGTAAAATGCGGCCTTCGAGTCTGCCGCACAACATGCCGGCGTCAGGACGTTCGGCGTACGTTTTCTTAGCCAAGGCCTGTAAGATATCTGATTCAGGCTTGGTACGATCATGGGCGTAAGCTTCGATAGCAGGATCAATAATAGGCATGCGAATACTCCGAGCGATGCGCTAGGTATAAAAAGCAGTGAGTTGAAAATTTACGAGATTAGAACGGCTTGATTTTAGGTGCCTTAGCTGGCACGTCTTTATCGTCGTTCTCGATGCGCTCACGGGTTTGATAACCTTTACCGCTTTGAGAGTAGTCACCATCGTGAGCAAACGCTTTTGGATCGCGATCAGTGCCATAGATGATTGGCTTTTGATAGCGTGGAATGGCATCGCGTGTTGGTGAATGCGGGGCGCTTTGGCCATTGATGTACGGTTCTTTCCATGGTAGCTGCGCATATTCAGCGGTGCTAATGCGTTCACCTGGTTCAGGGATGTAGCGTGTCTCGTAGAGCATGTAGCCATTGCCACAGCCACTGAGCAAAGCGGTCATCAAAATCAAACTTAAGCAGGTTAAACGCATGGCCCTATCCTGGTCTCAGTGGCATGCTTGCCAGTACTTGCTGCACGACGATGCCGCAGACTGTGAATCACAGGTCAGACAGATATTGACTCGCTTGGCAAGTTCTTGCCGCTTTTGAGACAAGGACTTAGGAGAATCCGAGTTTATACTTGCCAGATCGTTCACCGGCACTGATATAGGCGGCCAATGGCTCAAGCAGCAGTGATTCAAATCAAGGGTTTAAGTAAGACCTACGCCGATTTCTGGGGTCGGGCGCGTGTCGAAGCGCTCAAACCACTCGATCTCGAAATCCAAGAGGGTGAAATTTTTGGGCTCTTGGGGCCGAATGGTTCTGGCAAGACAACGACCATTAAGCTTTTACTAGGTTTACTCAATGCGACCAATGGTGACGCATTTATGTTTGGCCAAGATCCTGGCAATCAGGATGCCAAGCGTCGTGTCGGTTATCTGCCGGAAGAAACCTATCTGTATAAATTTCTTAATGCCGAAGAGACGCTGTCGTTCTACGGAAAATTGTTCGGACTTGATAAGACCACTTTAGATACGCGTATCGATGCCTTAATTAAACAGGTTGGTTTAGACCATGCACGTAAACGTCGCTTGGGTGAATATTCAAAAGGTATGGCCCGACGTCTTGGTTTAGCCCAGGCATTAATTAACGATCCAGATTTAGTAATATTAGATGAACCGACTTCTGGATTAGATCCAATTGGTACAGCTGAAGTAAAAGATTTAATTGTCGATTTAAAACAGCGTGGCAAAACGGTGCTGCTGTGTTCACATTTATTGGCAGATGTTGAAGATGTCTGCGATCGTTTGGCTATTTTGCACAACGGTCAATTAAAAGCATGTGGTCGAGTCGATGAATTGTTAATGAGTGAAGATCGTACGGTTGTGGAAATAAAGGCTGGCGAAGAATCGCAACTCGATGCAGTCAAAGCAGCAGCAGGCGAAGCGTTGATTAACGTTGATCATCCACGTGAACGTTTGGAATCGTATTTTCGCCGAATTGTTGCACCGCAACAAGATGTAACGAAGCAAGAAAACGAGGCGTAGGGTGACCCATTGGTGGCGCGCAACCTGGGCCATGGCTTCCTTAAGTATCTGCGAGATTGGCAGGCAAAAAACATGGATTGTTTTATTGGCTGTTATTGCCGTGATGTTAGTTGCCCTGGCATCCTTGCAGGCCGTTGATGCATCGGCGCAATTAAAATTATCGGTTGTTACTATTTCAGGCAGTATCAATTTTATCTCAACACTCTTCGCAATTTTATTAGTAGCAGCAACGATTACGCGTGACCGTGAGCAATTAGTCAGTTTAACCTTATTCCCAAAACCGTTGCCGATGTCGGCCTATGTATGTGGTCGCTGGTTAGGGGTGCAAATCGCCATTGCGATTGGGGTACTTATTTTAAATACCTTGGGTACTTTGGTTGTGCATCTTACGGCAGACCATGCTATTCCAGAAATGCGTACGGTTCATAAGCCAGTTGATTGGCAACGTGTTGATATTTTCGGTGAGACGAGTCCGCTCGACACTAAGCGCGTCACCTTAACTGGTACTAAAAAAGGTGGGGCTATTCGTTGGGACTTGGCGAAATTGCCAACGAATCAAGGTGATTTAGTTTTATTATTAAAAGGTCGTTTACGTGCAATAGATCCAGCTCACTATCAATCACATATAGCAGTGAGTGCGCGCCCGTCCGAATCTGCTCAGCAAACATTGTTGGTCTGTTCAGACGAATCGCCTTACGGATCGTTTCGACCTGATGGCAAACCGGTAGAATCTGGTGCGACAATGAAAGATAAAGGTGATAATCATGTCGATTTAAACCAGGACTATATGCGCTTTCGTTTGGCGCAGGAATTAATTAGTCCTGAAGGTACCTGCATTATTACCGTGACGCGTAATGACATTAATTCGTCATTGAGCTTTAAGAAATTTGATAGTTGCTTAATTGCCCTGTCAGGTGGTGGTTTTTTTACTAACATGCAACGCGGTGGCTGCGTGGTACTTGCCCAGGTTGGTTACTTAACGGCCATTGCGCTTTTATGTGCCTGCTTTTCAAATATTGGCGTTACCTTATTAGCTGGATTAACGGCGTTCTTTGGCGCATTGACCTTGAGTTATATTCAAGACATGACCGGCAGTGGAAAATTACCGAATTTTTTGGTGCGCTTTTTGGAGCTTATGCAATTTATTATTCCTGATTTCAATCGTTATGGTGTAGAAGGAACCTTGGCAGGTGGTCAAGCGGTTGGCTGGCCAATCGTGATGGATGCCTGGTTTTATTATGGAACGTTTAGCTTGAGCTTCTTGCTGATTGCTTGGTTTGTTATGTTGCGGAGGGAATTATGAATCTACCTCCGTTGAAGTTAGCCGGTATGGGATTGGGCTTATTAATTCTTGCACAAATATGGGCTAGCTTTTTTGTCTTTGATGCACGGCCACAGGCTCAACGTCAGGAGCAAGAATCATTTTTCGCTGAATTACCTGCTGGTGAAATTGCTGGCACCTTAATGTTGGGCGGCTTTCGTGGCATGGCGATTGACTTTTTATGGTTACGCGCCATTCAGGCTAAAAACGATGCTCGTTATTATGAAAGTGTAGCGCTTTTTGATTTAATTAGTCGGGTGCAACCGCGCTTTGAGCGCGTGTGGGAATACATGGCCTGGGATATGGCGTATAATATTGGTCATTATGTTGATCAAAAAGATGATAAGTGGTCTTGGTATCTTGCTGGTTTGAAGGCAAATTTACGTGGTGTTCAAGTGAATCCGAGTAGCGAACGTTTATTGCGTCATTTAGCCTGGATGTTTTTCCATAAGGGTGAAACCTATATGGAACGCATAGAATCCGTCACTTGGCAACCAATAATAGAAGCTGCGGTGAAAACCTACCAAAGCGAAATTGCCATGCCAATGGGTAAGCAATTAAGTTCGTTTCAATTAGCTGAATATTTTTATCGTTTATCAGTTTTAGTTGCTGATCGTGAGGAATCGCGACAACCAGTGTTTGTCAGGCGAATGGTTGCCTTAGCTATAGATCGTGATGCCAACCGTGTGCGTAATCGCGGCCAACATTTTTTAGCGTTACAGCGTTATGTTGAAGCTTTGCAGGCTTGGCAAGATATCATAGCGTGGTCACAAAATCCGAGCGGTTATCATCGTGGCCAATTAGATATTCGCTTAACTGATGAAAGTTACCAACGCAACGAAGGTGGCTTGCGACGCAAAATGTCAAATTTAGGAAAATTACTGGCTAAAGAATCGAAAACCGGTGAAGCGTTCGCCCAAGCTGCGATGAAACGCGATATTAAAACCTGCCATGCGCTGATGGCGCAGTCAGATTTATGGAATGAGCACATCGAAACTGCGACGATTCAATGGTTGGATGAATAATGGCGTTTTCTCTGGCAATAGGAAAATTCGATGCACTGCATCTTGGTCATCGTGCATTAATCGATACCGCTTGTGCCCATGGGCAAGGAGCTTTGCTCAGCTTTTCGGGTATGGCCGTCGTGCTTGGTTGGGAAGAGCGTAAGCCCTTATTAACCGATGATGAGCGTCAACGCGTCTTGCAATCATGGTCACAAGAAATTGGGCAGAACATAGAAATTATTGAAGTGTCATTCGCGGACGTGCGCAATTTACAGCCGCCAGCATTTATCGAATATTTACAAGAACGATTTGACATTGCCGCAATGGTGACGGGTGAGAATTTTCGCTTTGGTTTTAAGCGCAGTGGTGATGTAAGGACACTGAAAACATTGGGCGAACAATTTAAGTTTGCAGTTGAGACCGTACCCCTAGTGAGCATTGATGGAGAGCAGGCATCATCGAGTCGCATTCGTCAAGCCATTGAAGCAGGTGATTGTGCATTAGCTGCTCGTTTATTGGGAAGACCCTATGTTAATGCCGGCATCGTACTACGCGGCGATGGACGTGGTCAACACATTGGATTTCCAACAGCGAATATTCAAAATATTGAAAATGTAATTCCAGCAACTGGAGTCTATGCTGCGGATGTTTATTTAGACAATTACAAATTACGTGCTGCTATTAATGTTGGGCACTTACCAAGTATCGGCGATGATCGCCCGTTAAGTGTCGAGGCACATATATTAGATTGGTCGGGTGATTGTTATGATCAGACCTTGCGGATTGAATGGCTACAGCGCATTCGCGATGAACAGAAATTTAACGGCATCGATGCATTAGCGGCGCAAATAAAAAAAGATGTCGAAGAAGTGCGCGCGATCTAAAAACCAATAACCAATTACCAAAAACTAAGAACCAAAAACTATTTATTCACCATACTTCGCATTATTACGCGAGCGCTCTTCCCACTTGAGTCCATAACTTTCTACGAGTGCTTGGACCTTACTGCGCTCGGCATCTTCACCGCTCCAGGTGCAGCGCCAAATGGCGCCTTCATGATAGGCGAGGGCAAGCATCTCTTGGCGTGGACCACAATGCACACTGTGGCCTTCACCCTGACTCGGCCCCCATTCATCGGTGTAGCAGAGTATTACCGTTTCGAGTCCATTTTCACAAAGTGTCGTACAGAACTCATTGATATTACTAAAGTTACGTGTGTCCATCGAAATCCATCTTGGAGCCTGTGTGTGCCTCGTCTAGTCCCAAATTCCGGCCTTTATACATAGTTAACGCTTGGACCTAGGGCGGTAGTTGTCAAACTGCGCGCTTATGAGTCCTGACCTGCAGGGTAATATAGCTAATGCTGCAGAATGCTTACAGGATTGTCGCCGGCTCTTGGTTTTAACTGGGGCAGGTATGAGTGCCGACTCTGGCATTCCGACATTCAGGGGCGATGGGGGCGTCTGGGAAAATTACAGCGCTCAAGAATTGGCGACCCCAGAAGCATTTAAGGCCAATCCAGATATGGTCTGGGATTGGTACAGGGAACGACGCCTAAAAATTGCAGGTTGTGAAGCGCATTCGGGTCATCGCTGTTTGGCATTATTGCAAGAGCATTATGACGAAGGTCGGGTTATTGTCGCTACTACCAACGAAGATGATTTATTAGAACGTGCTGGTGTGCACGGTGTGATTTCTTTGCATGGGAATTTATTTGAAACGACCTGTGCTGCAGACTGTGGTTGGTCCGCTCACGATACCGCTGATAACTCTTACAGTTTTATGCCCTGTCCAGAATGTGGTGCTGATGTCCGACCTGGTTCTATTTGGTATGGCGAATCGATTGCGCGGTGTGGTATGCGCGCGATTCAAATATTCCAACCTGATGCCTGTTTGGTTATCGGTTCTTCTTGTTTGGTCCAGCCAGTTGCTGAGATTGCACCAGAAATGGCCATGGCCGGAAATCCAGTGGTAGAAATTAATTCCGAAGAAACACCGTTGTCTTCAATTGCTAATTATAGTTTACGTGCCAATACGATTGATGTTCTGCCAACGTTGGTTGATATGCTGACATCGAAAATTGTTCGCCAGCAAACCGAAGAAGCCTTACAAAATATAAAACCTGTCGCATAGTAGAATCATGAGTGCAGAACTCTTGGAACGATGTGTTGGCTTGCCAACACCCCACTTTTCCTTGTTGGTGGCGGTGAGTGGTGGTTGTGATTCCATGGTTTTATTAGACCTATTAATTAAGGCTCCTTATTCGGTCATGGTTTATCATCTCGATCACCAATTGCGTGAAGATAGTCATCTCGATGCAGCGTTGGTAAAAGAATACTGTGATGGGCATAATGTCATCGTAAAACTTCGTCAGGCTGATATTGCAGGTTTAGCAAAAGCGCAAGGGAAGAGCATCGAAACATGTGCTCGTGATTATCGTTATCGTGAGTTACAAGAAATAGCTGAAGAAAATGGCATAGAATATATTTGTTCGGCTCATCACCAAGATGATCAAGTTGAAAGTATATTGATGCATCAGCTGCGCGGGGCCGGCAAGCACGGTTTGGTAGGTATGCGTGCACAACGCGAATTAGGCAGTGTGCGACTAGTCCGTCCGTTGTTGAATATTACCCGCGATGAATTACGCAGCTATGCTAAAATAAATAACGTTCCGTGGCGTGAAGATACAAGCAATGAAGATCTAAGGTATTTCCGCAATCATTTGCGCCATAATCTCATCCCCAAAATGCAGCAAGAAAACCCACATTACAAAAGTCAAATTTTGCGTGAAGCAGAAGCCATGCGTGATGAAGTCGACATTATTGAGGCGATCATCGATAGTGAATGGTTAGCCTGTTTAACCGATGCTCATATCATGGTCGATGTGTTGAACGTTTGGTCAGAAGAGGTGCGCGGCAGTTTTTGGCGGCGATTATTGATGGCTTTTGAATTACCCGTGTCGAAAAAGAATATTCAACGTTTCGAAGACCTGTTGCACGGTGAAACCAGCAAGCAGATCGATTTAGGCGATTGGCATTTTTATCGCAACCAAGGCCGCATTAGTTGGGCTCAGGAATATAAGGAATTACAGCCAGTAAGATTGAAAAGTGGCATGACGGTTGGTGATGATCGCTACGTCCTGGAAGAAATTATTGTTGAAGATTTAAAAGCATTTTCGGCGAATGAGGCGTGCATTAAAAAAGATACTATCAAAGGTGATTTATCTTTGCGTAATATTCGTGAAGGTGAATCCTGGCAGGCCCTCGGTGCACCTGGAACTAAGAATTTATTTCAGTATTTGTCCGATAAGAAATTTCCTGTGCAGGAGCGTGCGAGTTTAATTGTTGTTGCGGATGATGAAGGCGTTGTGTGGATTCCAGGATTTACGATTGCTGATCGGGTGAAGGCAGCGGTTGGGGATGTTTGTGTTTTGGTGAGGAAGATAAATGGTTCAAAAAGTTAAGTGTATTAGATGTGACAATATGATTCTCACAGACACGGCTGAGCGCTTATTTGGTTATTGTGCCGTTTGTATGAATTCGCCAGAGATGCAAAAAACTAGAAGAAGGCTAGCTAAAAAGAATCCTAAGAGCAAAGATCAATTGATTGAAATGCTCAAATCAAAATTCAAGAAAGCGGCCAAAAATGTTGAAAATAAGAATTGGGAGGAGTGCGGCCACGATGTTATCATAAGCACTGAGAGCGGGTCAGTTAGAGTGTTGTATGATAGAATTATTTACAATGGGACGACAATAATGCTTGAGAACATAAAGGCTGTTGAGTGGATGGGGAGAGCGAAGCCAGATATTCAAAACCCTGGCAACATTGATCTTGAAGAATTTAAGTTAAACAATTTTGACACCTTGGGTTTTAGGCTGAAGTGGTTCAGATATTTTGAGATCACCAAGCTAAAGCAGGCTTATAATCCTTTACTTAAATATGTTGAATGGGCCAAAGATTACGGCGGTTTGTAGTGAATAAAAATAAACCCCTGCGATAACCGCAGGGGTTTAATAATTCAGAATACTATAGGCAGAGTTAGTTTATCCGCGAGGTTTTATGTCTTTCGCATCGATCCATTTCATCATGTTGCGCAGCTTACGACCTGTTTTCTCGATACCGAGATTGTATTCGCTCTTACGCAGCTTGTTCATTTTCTTTTTGCCGCCTTTGCATTCGCGACGGAAGTCTTTAGCGAACTTGCCGGTTTGAATGTTTTTCAGGGCGTCTTTCATAGCCTTTTTAGTTTGGCTGGTGATGATTTTTGGACCGGTGTAGTAGTCGCCGTACTCAGCAGTGTTGCTGACTGAGTAACGCATGTAGCTGATGCCACCTTGGACCATCAGGTCGACGATTAATTTTACTTCGTGTAAGCATTCGAAATAAGCCATCTCTGGTGCATAGCCAGCTTTGGTCAAGGTTTCGAAGCCAGCTTTAATTAATTCAGATAAACCGCCGCAGAGTACAACTTGCTCACCGAATAAGTCGGTTTCGGTTTCTTCTTTGAATGAGGTTTCGATAATACCAGCGCGTGCACCACCGAGACCAGCGCCGTAAGCGAGTGCCAGAGCGAGGGTGTCTTTCTTAGTCGAACCTTTAGCGACTTGGTGAATAGCGACTAATTGTGGAACGCCGCCACCTTTAACAAATTCGCTGCGCACGGTGTGGCCTGGGCCTTTTGGTGCGATCATGGTGACGTGAACGTCAGCTGGCGGAGTGATGAAGCCGAAGTGGACGTTGAAGCCATGGGCAAACATCAACATGTTGCCGGCGCTCAAGTTTGGCTTGATGTCGGCATCGTAAATTTCTGGAGCAAATTCATCAGGGACTAAGCACATGATGACGTCAGCTTCGCTCACTGCCTTGGCGATGCTGAGGACTTTGAAACCGTCGCGCTTGGCTTGCTTAGCACTTGGGCTGGTCTTGCTGTAGAGGCCGATCAATACTTTGACGCCACTATCACGGAGGTTCTGCGCGTGGGCGTGACCTTGGCTGCCGTAACCAATGATGGCGACAGTCTTCTTTTTCAGAGGAGTGAGTTTTGCAGTCTTGGCATAATGGACTTTGATGGCCATAGTGCTTCCTTTATAAACGGTTTCATCCGCATCAGTTATTGATGGGCGCGGCACTCTATCGATTGCAGGGCTAACGCAACTGGAGGACGCTGGCAAGGTGCCTCACTGATGGGGGGTATGGGCTGCGGAGGCTGGTAGATAGGGGCATGCGTTGCTATGCTCTGAGCCCGGAGAGACGATGACGAGCGTCAACGGCTTAGATTTAGCTGCAACTTTAAAGCGACTCAACGATGTCGGTATAGCCTTATCCAAAGAGGCTAATCCAGAGTCGTTGCTCGAGTTGATCATGCTGACGGCTAAGGACCTCTGTCATGCCGATGGTGGCACCATCTATTCGGTCACTGAAGACAATCACCTGGCCTTTGAAATCGTACGCACCGATTCGTTGAGCATCGCGATGGGTGGGATGAGTGGCAAAGAGATAACCTTGCAGCCGGTGCCGCTCTACAAGCTCGATGGCACGCCGAATAGTTCGTCGATTGTTGCGCACTGTGTGCTTTCGGATGTGACGATTAATATTCCAGACGCATATGACGCCGACGGTTTTGACTTTTCTGGAACGAAGGCTTTTGATAAAGCACTTGGCTATCGTTCGACTTCTTTTTTAACCGTGCCGATGAAAAATCATGAAGATGAAATTATCGGTGTACTGCAATTAATTAATTCGCTCGATCCGGAAACAAACGAACCCATTCCTTTTGATGATAATAAGCAATCTCTTGCCGAGAGCTTAGCTTCGCAAGCGGCGATGGCACTGACCCGCAACCAATTGGTTGAGGATATGCGGGATTTATTTGAATCCTTTATTAAATTAATTGCTACGGCGATCGACGACAAATCACCGTATACAGGGGGCCACTGCCGACGCGTGCCTGAATTAACCATGGCTATCGCTGATGCAGTTGCAGCTTGTGATAAAGGCCCATTGGCTGAATTTACCATGAGCGAGTCAGATCGCTATGAATTAAAAATTGCTGGTTGGTTGCATGATTGCGGTAAAGTGACAACGCCTGAATGGGTTATGGATAAGGCCACTAAATTACAAACTATTTTCGACCGCATTGAATTACTTGAGACACGTTTTGAATTAATTAAGCGTGACGCTGAATTGGTAAAATTGCGTTCTATCATCAATGGCACTGATCCAGCTGACGCTGAGCAAGCCTATCATGACACGGTTAAAGAAATTGAAGACGATCTCGATTTTTTACGCCGCTCCAATGTTGGCGGTGAATTCATGTCTGATGAGCACCTCGCTCATATTGACCGCATTGCTTCAAAACGTTGGATGGGTCTTGATGGACGCGAGCATCCGCTTTTAACTGATGATGAAGTGCGCAATTTAAGCATTCGTAAAGGCACGTTGACCAATGACGAGCGTGAGGTCATTAATCACCATATTGTCGCAACTATTAAAATGCTCGAATCCTTACCATATCCGAAGAATTTAAAACGCGTTCCTGAATTTGCTGGCGGTCATCATGAGCGCATGGACGGTAAAGGGTATCCACGTGGTTTAACGCGTGAACAAATGTCAGTGCAAGCCAGGGTAATGGGTATTGCCGATATCTTTGAAGCGCTGACTGCGCGCGATCGTCCCTACAAAAAGCCAATGCCCTTATCGGTTGCATTGGATATACTTGGGAAAATGAGCCTTGAGGGCCATATTGACCCAGATATTTACACCGTGTTTATTCACAGCGATATCTGGAAAGAATATGCACAACAAAATTTAATCCCTGAACAATGCGATGACGTAGACATCACTGGTCTACCTGGTTACCAAGCGCTCTAACGAAAGTAGAAGGACGAATCATGCGTTATGTTTTAAGTGCCATATGTTTATTGTGTATTTCCTGCGGTGGAGCGAATCGTGTTGTTGAAGATACCTACGAGAGTGGTCAAGTAAAAGTCAGTGGTGAAATAAAAAGCCATAAGCAAGAAGGTGCTTGGAAATATTATTATCCTGATGGCACACTTAAATCAGAAGGGGCCTGGCTCAAGGATTATCAAGACGGTCCGTGGACCTATTATTATCCGAATGGCAAAAAGAAGCAGTCAGGCGATTATGTGTCTAAGCATCGTCAAGGGACTTGGACCTACTGGTATGAGAATGGTAAAGTAAAGACACGTGGTCGTTATGACAATGACCGCCAAGACGGCCTGTGGTATTATTTTCGTGAAGACGGAACCTTATTTGCCATCGGGCAATACATAGCAGGTATTAAACATGGTATGTGGCAATGGTATGCGGCTGATGGTAAGCCTGCCAATTACGGTTTATTCTATGATGGTGTACGTATCGGACCGTGGCGTATTGATGGTAAAACAGTGAGCAAAGGTTCACCTGAAAATATAGAGCTGCGACAAGCGAAGTTAAACGACATGAGCATCTTTGGACTTTATGAAAACGATAAAGCGCTTTTGGTTGGTGCTGCTTCGGATAAACGAGTACTTGGAGCTTTTGATGCCAAACAAGAATTTTTCACCTTGTTAAATGAAAATGGGCACAGTGTTGAGGAAAGCACTGAGCATATCAATGTCTTTGTCGCCGATGGGAATTTAGTTGGCACTGCGGATAGTGAATCACGAATCGGTGATTATCAGAAAGCTAAAAAAGCTTTGCAGAGTATTTTTTCACAGCTCAATAAACAGGAGCCCGAAGCAGAAGCCGCGCCGAGTGTCGAGGAAATAATCGTTTCGAAGAAAGACGAACCAGCTTTAACGCCAGTAGTGCACATTGACAGTTTGTGGACTAAGCGCGAAGAGGAGAAAGCCGGTGATTTGATTTTGCGTTACAAAAAGTTTATGCCTGGTGATGATGATCATTACAGCAGCGGCAATAAAAAGCGCCAGATGCAGAAAGAGTGGATGAAAAAGCCCTTGCCACGCACGCGCTTTTTTGACATAAGCGGGCAATTGGTAGATTTGAAATCATTGGAGGATAAAAAGAGCGCGACGATAATTGTGATGCGCGGTTTTGCCGGACAGGTGTGTGTCTATTGTTCAACCCAGACGCGCGCCTTGGCTGAAAAGGTAGAAGAGTTCAAAGCTTTGGATAATGAAGTGTATATTGTGTATCCTGGTCCTGCCGAAACGATCCCAATGTTTTTAAAGGCAGTTGAAAGTGTTGGTGGTGATGCGAGCAACTTAAATATTGTCTTAGATGTCAATTTAGGATTGGTTAAAGAATTAAAAATCCAAAAGGACTTGGCTAAACCATCGTCCATTATTCTTGATAAATCAGGCAAGGTGGTTTACGGTTATATCGGTACCAACATGGGTGACCGGCCATCCACCAGGGAATTATTGGGATATGTTAAACGGGCGCGTTAATGGCTGATAATGACGACACCTTAATTAGTGAGAGCAGTGCCGGTGATGAGCCTATGGATACTGAGGTTACGCGCATTGCCGACAATGGGCAGGTAAGCGATACTGATGTAACCCAAATTGCTGGTGAAGACAAAACCTTAATCCAAGACGATAATAAAATCCAAGCACCGAATATACCAGATACGGAAATAGTCCGTGAACTTGGTCGTGGTGGTATGGGCGTGGTCTATGAAGGTCGTCAAGGCTATTTAGATCGATCAGTAGCAATAAAAGTATTATTAAAACAATTTACTGGTGGATCGACGCAATTCAGTGATCGTTTTCAGCGTGAGGCAAAAATTCTCGCTCAATTAAATCATCCACATATCGTCGCCTGTTATCAAGCTGGTGTTGCTGATGACGGTAATTGTTTTTTGGTTATGGAATTCATTGATGGCTCAGACTTGGAAAAATGGGTTCATAAAAAAGGCAATTTAAATACTAATGATGCACTTGGTGTGATAAAAACTATTGGTCAAGCGCTACGTTATGCGCATGAGAATGGTATTATTCATCGCGATGTGAAACCAGAGAACATTCTGCTTTGCCATAATGCTTCAGCGAATTTACCTTTTACACCAAAATTAGTAGATTTGGGTTTGGCTCGGCCTGATGCGAGTGCTGATATGCAGCTCACGGCCCAAGGCGTCATTATGGGTACGCCGGCAACCATGGCGCCTGAGCAATTTGATGATCCCGATAATGTTGACTTGCGCGCAGATATTTACGGACTTGGTTGTGTGCTCTATTATGCCTTAACCGGACAAGCAGCGTTTAGTGGCCAAGGTTTGACGCAGTTGATGGAATCAAAACTGCATACGAATCCCCCGAATCCACAAGATATTAATCCAGAAATTTCTAACGACGTTGTTGTATTAATTAAAGACATGTTGGCAAAGTCGGCAGATGATCGTATACAGAATTATGATCTGTTGATTGAACGCATTGACCAATTGCTGAGTGGAACTAGTGCAGCAGCAGCACCTTCTAAAAAATCAGAGCCATCAAAATCTCCTCTGCCAATCGTCATTGGAATTATGGTCATTGTTATTGTAGGATTGGTCATTGGTCTAGGTGGTGGCAATGGAAATAACCAAGAGCAAACACAAACACCAGAGATAAAACAGGATCCAATACCAAAAGTGCATAAGCCAGCGGTAACCTCTGAACAAGTTTTAATTCAGGCGGGACAAGGTCTAGGTGATTGGTGGTCAAAGAAAAATGGTATTTGGGGACCTGAAGAAACAGGTGCTGGTATCGTTGGCTTTGCTAAAAAAGATGAGACTGCACATTTGGAATTAAAGGTTGATCAAGCAATACAATCATTGAATGGTATTGTTGGTGGAATGCTCGATGAAGGGAAGACTTCTGCTTTTGATGCATTGGAAATACACCTTTATTTTGCAGATGGATCAGAGTGGTTAGGCACACTCAATGATTTGGGTTTTGACACTATCGCCATAACCATGAATCCGCCAAAGACATCGGCGGCAAGCTTAAAGAGCTCTTCGTTAGTACCGCCTCGTGAATGGCCGTTATCTATCAAACAATCAGATGATGGATGGTCAATTACGCTTGGATCCGTCGAGCATAAATTGCGTGCATTTACGCAAAAAATAACGTCGGTCGAATTTTGTGTAAAAAATGGTAACTGTTTCTTGCGCGATTTAGTCCTGAACAAGAAGGACTAAGCCTCTACGGCAGTTGGACTGTCTGTGCGGTCCCCTAAGTGTTCAATGCTCTGCTCATTTCCAAATGCAGATGCACCTTCACGAATTAAATAGAATGGCGGCACGGCGCACAGAATAACAATGCCACCCATAGTGACATAAAAGAGCCAAATCGGTATATTGCTTAATAAGACGCCAAAGAGAACGAGGGTTACATTTTCTTTACTCATTAAGCCAATATACACACAGGTCCCAATAGTGAGGACAATGGCTAGAAACGAAAAACGTATGATCCAGGTACGAGCAGTGGCATTGTGTCGGGTTAATTCGCTACCCGCCCAAATTAACAGAATAAAGCTGAGGTTTATGGTAACGATATTATTGTAGAGCATGGTTACCAACATACAGATAAGCGATGCGAACCCAAGAATGCGTAAATAATTTCCTACAAGTTTACCTGCGTCCATTGTTTTGCGATCCTACTTTTTTGCGCTCTTCATGAAATTGCGTAATTGCTCAGCACGTTTGGCATTGCGTAATTCACTCAGCTCACCGCCGTCTAACCAACGACCTGAGCAGGTGGGGCAAGCGTCAACATAAATATCGCTATCTGGCATCCATAAACGAATCATGTGACCGGTACCGCCACAGCGTGGGCAGGCGCCGCGTTGCTGATCTAGGACAGGATGTTCGTTACTGACCTCATCCTTAACTTCGAGCTTTGGTACATCTAATAACCAATCGAGTTCACCAACATCGAACCAAATACCATTACAATTATCGCATTGATCAATTTCAATACCATTGGCAATAACTGCTTTGAGGTTTCCACTGCATTTTGGACACTTCATGACTGAACTCCTGCTGATTAGTGTGCATTAATTTGCCACGCATCAATGCATACTTTCGCTGACGTAGACGCAGTAATGCGGTGTACTTAGCTTTGCCAGGGAGGAGCTTGTTCTGGCCACAGTTCCATCAAGCCAAATAACTGACAAGCATTTTTACAAGTCCAAGCTGCGATATCGTCACTACGCTGACCGCGTTGTTCGGCTAAGAATGCGGCAGTATGAGAGACATAGGCAGGTTCACAGCGCTTCCCACGTAAGGGTACGGGTGCTAAGTAAGGACTGTCGGTTTCAATTAATAAATGGTCATTTGGTGTAAGGACGGCAGCTTCAGCAACGTCCTTGGCATTTTTAAACGTGCAGATTCCATTAAAACTCAACATCCATTTATCGAGAGCCAGATAGGCTTCAGCTTCTGTTGGACCACCAGTGAAGCTGTGAATAATACCACGGTTTTCAGGATGTTGCTTTAAACAATCGAGCATGTCTTCATGAGCATCGCGTACATGAATAATAACCGGCAAGTCATGCTTTTGCGCTAGCGCTAATTGTGCTTCGAAGTCTTCACGTTGTTCTTTATGTGGTTTTAAATCATAATGATAATCAAGGCCAACTTCGCCGAGAGCAACAAAGTCACCGCTGCCTAATAAACTATCAAGTTCTTGCAGATGCTCAGGTAAGGCATCGCCGGCATCATGGCATGAAAATGGATCGATGCCGATGGAGCAATGTAAAAAATCCGGGTGCTGTGCTACGAGTTCGCGACAGGCCTTGCCATCGGCGATACCGGTGCCAATCGTTATCGCATGCATTAAACCGGCGTCCTTTGAACGCTGAATAATCTCTGCTGTTTCGTTGTTTAGTTTGCCATGGGTCAAATGGCAATGTGTGTCAAATAAAAGGTTCATTTCAAATTAAATGTTTTGCTTTGAGTTCCAAGTAGCGACTAATAACACCAGCATTGAGATCATCAGGGTCGCTGTCGAGGACTAAACTGCCATGTGCGCTGAGTCGGTCAATTAAATCTTGGCGCCAATTACAAATATGAGCAGCGGCCGTAGTCAACCATAGTTTCTTTGAGCTGGTTGGCGCTTGCTCGACATGTTGGTGCAAGCTTTGGTCACGTAGTAAAACAGCGAGGGGGAGATGACGGCCGACAAGGTTTTTACATTGTTGTTCAATGTGCATGGCGTTGACATCGTCGAGTACATGGCTGAACATCACGACCAAGCTACGCTTACGCTCCATTTTTTGTAAATATAAAAATGCCTCCTCGTGATGGCTTTCGACTAATTCGGCATGCACATCATGTACGGCGTGAATCAGCTTGTGAATTTGCTTTTCACCACCAGCACAGGGGACAAAGCGTTTAATGCCATCGGCGTAAGCAATAAGACCGACACGATCACCTTGTTTAATGGCCACGTAAGCCAGTAATAAACTCGCGTTAATTGCGTGATCCAACATCGTGTATTGGTGTTTATCACTGCCCTCGTTTTTAGTTACCATCATCCGACCGGCATCGATCATGAGCATGATGCTTTGACTTTGGTTTGGTTGATAGTCGCGAACGATTAATTCATCGCGACGGGCACTGGCCTTCCAATCAATGCGCTGAATGGGATCATCAGATTGATAATCACGTAAACGTTCAAAGTCAGTATCACCACCAATCGTGCGCATTTTACGAACGCCAATAAGTGCGAGACGGTTAGTGCGTGCTAACAGTGCGTAGTCACTTAATTGTTTAATGTTTGGATAAACAAAGACAGTTTGCTTCTTGCCGAGTTGGTAATGGGAATTCCACAAACCAAATATGCTGCGAACTTCGACAAACACACCGTCAAGTTCAACGCGTCCACGTTGACTAGCATAGACTTGGAGATTGATTTCGAGAATGTGTTTTTCATCAAGGACAACACCAACGACGTCAGGTTTTGCGTAAACATGCGGTGGCAAATCGAGACGAATGCGACCAAGTCGCGGGCGTTGTCCATGGTACTCACAGCGAATTAAAATATCCTCGCTGCGTCCTAATGACCAAGTACTTGGAATGCGCGTTTCAATGTGAACGTTTTTCGGATTAATGCGTCCAGCAAAAAAATCAAATAATACCAAGATAACAATAACAGCATCAAGCAGATAGATGCCTGCAGCCAATCGATCATCAAAGATCAGCATGGCCGAGAGCAGGCATGGCCCAAGTAAGAGTAGGACCAGTAAGCGTGATGGGTAAATACCGTTCACTTAACGTCCTCGTGGCACTTCGATGCTTTGAATTAATTGTTCTAGTAAATTATCAACCGTCTTGCCTTCAATTTCTGCTTCAGGGCTGAGAATAACCCTATGACGTAAGGACATGAGTACCACGTCACGGACATCATCAGGCACAACAAAATTGCGACCATTCATCAAGGCCAATGCCCGGCTGCCGGTTAAAATAGAAATGCTGGCGCGCGGGCTCGCACCTAAATACAAGCCCGGATAGTTGCGCGTTTGCCGGACAATATTGGTAATGTAATCGACAACACTATCGTCAACAACGACGTGTGCTGCTTGATCTTGCATTGCGCGCAACTGTTCGGCATTGGTCACCGCAGAAACATCTTTTTCGAGGACATCATATGGTGATGTACCTGCAAGGAATAAGCGCAGGATGTCTTTTTCCTCATTTTGTTCTGGGTACTCCAATACTAATTTAAATAGGAAGCGATCTAATTGTGCTTCAGGTAAATTATAGGTGCCTTCATTTTCAATCGGATTCTGTGTGGCCATGACAAAGAATGGTTTTTGCAGCACATGGGTTTGGCCGTCGAGGGTAACGTGACCCTCTTGCATAACTTCTAATAAAGCAGCGTGTGTTTTCGCCGGTGCTCTATTAAATTCATCAGCAAGTAGAAACTGGGTAAATACTGGTCCCTTGTGGAAAACGAATTGACGTTCAGCCATATCAAATACATGGCTACCAGTGATATCACTCGGCATCAAGTCAGGAGTGAACTGAATACGATTACTGTCGAGACCGACAATTTTACTCACAGCCTTGACTAATAAAGTTTTTCCAAGTCCAGGTAGACTTTCGACTAAAACATGGCCATTGGCTATCAGAGCGGTAATGACGCCAGTAACTAAATGTTCTTGGCCGATAAACAGCTTACTGAGTTCACTGCGTATGGCGTGAATAATGTTTTGCGTCTCTTGTACCGGATCTGTATCGATAGGATCAGCTACATCGTCATGCGGAGTGGGGTTTGGTGTCATGTCCATACATTAACCTTTATGTTTTTCGTCGTACATATTTTGAATACTGGCGATGGCCTCTGCGTCATTAGCAATCGCTTCATAGTTTGTTTCTTTACCAGCGGCACGAGCTATGGCTTTGTGCTGTCCGGTATAGTCTTTTTGTTTGCTTAGTTGAAAGGCCAGCGCTTCGACGTGACGGTCGAACTGTTCTTGCACGGCGCGTCGGCGCGATCGTTTGCGACCAAGCCAACAGGCTTTCCAAAAAAGAAAAGCAAACAGAAAGACAAAGGCGTGAATAATAATATAATTAAATGGTTTCTGACTAAATAACATTGCTAGTACATTTGGCGGCTCAGGTGTATGGCTGCGTGGATAAGGGTGGTGGAGCCACACGCCATGCTGGTGTTCCCATCCTTGTATGTGTTCGGTCAATGCATTGAGCATGTTACGCGCATGATGGTCGACCAAGGCCGCATCGAGCATCGCTGTTGCGTTGGCGATGATAATGAGTCGGCTGCTTTTGAATGGTACTTCGATGCCAAAATTGCGTCGATCAACAACAAAAAGCGGCTTAGCTTTTTTGGCTGACAAAGACGATCGTGTGCGCAGCGTTGCAGGGGCGGGTCCGTTGTAGATGCCTTCTACCTGTTGTGCTTGTTGTGCTTCACGGCCATGCACGCTGAAGAAATAAAAGTCCTCTGAATCTGGGTATTCAACTAACGGCGTGCTGAAATTCGCTAGCGCGAGTTTGCGTAGTTCATCAACCTGCAATTGTAACTCTTCGTTTTTATCATTGCCCGGATTATTCTTTATCGATGCCTCTAACTCATCGGCCCAGGTATTGCATAATTGCGGCGCGACATTGCCATCACGTAGTATGAGTACGAATTGGCGTTTCTTTCCGGCGTTGAGCCAATCACGAATCCACTGAGCGTGACTGCGCAAATCTATTTGATCATCCCAATCGTTATCTTCCTCGATGCGGGCCAGATCATCTAAATCAAAGCCATTGTCGTTAATATTGAATTGGATGTCTTCAACGAAATGAATGAGCAAATCTGCTTTGTCTAATTTGTCGCTTCGATAACGGTGAAATTGTAAGTCAAGGGCATCAGTCCAAACTGCCTTCAGGATGCGACTACCATTAATGCTCTGTTTAGCGGAGCCTCCGTAATGAGTTTCTATAGTATTACATGAAACTAAAAACAAGATAATTAATAAACAGGAACACTTACGCATGAACATGTTCCTGACGTTCATCTTGGAGATGCTGATGGGTTTCGCACACTCGCTTATAAAGTTGCTGCACTTGGTTATTGGCAATATCCACATGGCCAAAGAAACTTTGCTCGAATAATTGCACGCTCAACTGTAGGGTACGTTGAAATTCTTTTGGTGCGCTACGCATTTCGCGTAAATAAGAGCGGTTGGTTTTTCCGCGACGCAAATGAAGCAATTGCGATTTATGGAATTCCGTCAATAAAAGCAAAAGAGCAAATATGACGACATGAGCCCAGTCTTTTTGCTGATAGGCATTATCCAGTGCTGCTCGAGGGTTATCGATAGGTGTTTGGGTTTGGAAAGGTAGGTCACTGACCTGAATCGATTTGACGTGGTTTGCACCGTCATTAATCCTGCTTTGTTCCTGAACGATTTCTTTGTGCCGGACAAAGGTGCTGATGAATACATAAACCAAATAGATAACCAGCGCAATAATAATGCCATAGATAAACATAAGCAAAAGATCATACAAACCAGTAGCACCACTGCCTTCTTGGTCGTTACGCGTGTCAATACTGATGCTCGTGCGTTGTATTTGGTCCTGTTGCGTATTATACCAGCCTGCATTTTGATCTCTTAATTTTTCTTGGATCACGTCTTCAGCCGGTAGCTGAGCAAGAATAAGCAGACATAGTATTATAATTCTCATTGCTTATTTCCAAAAAGCCGTTGCGCAGCAATTTTAATTTGTAGTTCAGTCGACCAACCTTCGCGTACGGTCCGTAAGTTGATATAGGAAAGGAAACGCACTACGGTAAAATACATTATCAGGGGGAATAAATAGAGATGGCCAATAATTGACTCGTGAAGTGCAAATGCAGGTGAGCTATCCGCAACTGCCTCGAACACTTTCGTGGATAGCTGGAATGGATTTCGTGAGTACATAAATAATTCGCCGGCATGGTGGATTAACAAATTAAATAAAATGAATGAACAGACCACTAATCCACTATTAATCATCATTTGAGCTAGGTAGTCCTGTCGCCAGCCTGACATCAAGCGCATGCCGCGTTTCCAGGCACGGCTACCTTTAAGTTGCTCGAGCATATAGACCTCGACCATCTGTGCTGGCGCAATGATTAAAGTGCCTTTGAGAACGCCATAAAAGAAAAGACAAAAAAACTTTTTAGATGCCTGGCTCAGACAATAGCGAATACCGGTATTGCCATGAAAAAGAGCATTACCAAGAAAGGTTGTCGCTGCCGCAGTAATGAGTGGAATTTCACAAAATACAATTAAGTAGTGAAACATCATGATACGACTACTATCATGAACATTTTGAAAGAGGAATAGATAATTAAACGCTGCAATTGGTGCATAGCAGATAAAAATGAGGAGGCCTAATTGCCACCAATAACGACGACAGACTAAAAAGCTGAGATCGTAGATTTCGGCTAAACTGCGTTCGCGTACAGATATACTGAGTTCATTGAGATTCATAGAGAACCTCTTGCTGTTTCATTAAATCAGCCTCTTTATATTTGGCACCAAGTAGGAAATAACCGAGCAGAACAGCAATCGACAGTAATTGAACGCTAATTTTTGCAGCGATTGGTAAGGCTGATGGACTGATAAAGGCTTCAATAGGTGCAGCAATCGCAACGCAGCTTGCCGCAACGCACATCAGTGGCACGGCTTCACGCGCTGATCGCTGTAGCGACTCTAAACGCGGTAGACCACGGGTAATAATTAAACCAAAGCCAAGCCGTAGACCAGCGGCGCCAGATAGCATAATCCCACATAATTCAAAGGGACCATGTGCAGTAGTGAATTCAAAGAAGTGGGATTGTACTGTTGGATCAACTTGGTCGGAAGCCATAAAGCCAAAAATTAAGCCAAGAAAAATGCCATTATAGATGAGTATGATCAGACTGCCTATTCCAATTAATATTCCAGATGCGAAGCACTGAAATGAAATGCCAACATTATTGAAGATATAAAAGCCGCCCATTTCTGAACTATCTTCGAAGTTACCGCGATTGACTGGTTCCACATACATATCTTCATAATGTGCCAGTCGATCTTTTCCTAGATAATCTGCTGCAATATCGGTTTGCATACTGCCAATTAAAAGACAAGAGAAAAAGACGCCGAAGAAGGCAATACCGGCGATGCGTAAACAACTGTCATTGTATAAACGCCCTGGAATAGTTTGAAAAACAAGTGTAAATAATTCTTTGAATTTAACTTGAATACGTTGGTAAAAACGTAAATGAGCCCGCGAAACAAGTCCATGTAGGTAATTAATATTTTGTGGCGGTAATTGATAGGCATCGGCCAAGGCTAAATCAGCGCAGACGGCACGGTAATGACGGGCTATTTCTTCAGCATGTTCTTTTTGCACTGATGGTTTGGCGTTGAGCAGTTTTTCGAGACGCTGCCATAGTGGTCGACGTTTACTGAGGAACTGTGCGGCCTTCGAGCCCATCGACTGTTCGCTGTCACCATGGAATAAGAGCATGTATAAAGCACTGAGTAAAATGTCGGGTTTGTAATCAGTTAAGCCAATGTGTTGGGCAATGGGGACGGCTAAATGCGCGGCAATTTCATTGCGTCGATCGGGGTGGTAATGTAAGCGTGAATTGGCATAGGCAGCAATCGCCTTTACCGTTTCAGCATCCACTAAGCTCAAAACCTCGGGACTCAATTCATCACATAATTTTTCTACTTGTTTATTTTTAATGGTTAATGGTTTGGTATTACGTGAGTCTTGTACATAAACTACCAAGGTGTTGCCAGCAATATCGCCAAGACGCTGAAAGCGCCCGCTTAAAAACATGGAGACTAAGCCGACGCCATAAAATAACGGTGCAAAATCAGCGTAACGCAATGTGTTGCGTAAGAAGGATCCACTAAAGGTGAGCGGTAAACCATTTGAGCTGATGACGCGTATGCCAAGTGCTTTTTTACCGGGCGTAAATCCCTGCCATAACCATTCAAGCAATAAATTATACAGCCACAGCACCAAAAAGACGGTAATCAACATCATGCCCGATAAGAATCCCAGATTCGGTGCGATAAGGCCGATGACTAAGCGGGCGACAATGATAATGAGAATTTCAACTAAGAGATCGATGAGCCAGGCCAGCGCTCGCACCATCGGACCTGCTAAGCGAAACTCAAAACTGATATGCTCAGGAGTCGCAAAGCGGTGTACTGTATCTATCTGTTGGTGAGCTGCTGTGTCCACCGCTATAGTTTGTGAACACGGCTTGGACAGGCAATCTCGCTAACCTTAGGGAGCAGCCTCGAGGACGGCGGTCATTGAACCAGTGCAGTTTGGAATCAACGGATCAGCACCGAAATTATGGATCTGTTCCTGCTTGAGTTCGGCTCGTTCACGGTTGCAGGTATCGACAATCACGCTGCCAGCGTTGTCGACCTCGAGTGCCATCTGATAGGCCTGTGATGCATTGTGCCCAAACAAGCGCATGAGCATGGTAATCACGTATTCATAGCTGTGATCATCATCATCGAGCAGCACCACGTGCCATTGCGGCATAGTCTTGGTTTTGCTGTGCGTTACGATTTGTGGTTCAAGAGTCTGGTTTTGCATCACAATAAGTTTTATCGATAAACCCGCGTTGTCCGGTGGTCAATTGTATGAGTAATCGGCCGTTGGCGAGTTTTCTTTCCTCGATGACGATGGTTCCTGCGGGTAGTGTTTGCAATGGCTGACCAGTGGCATCCAGCAACGGACAGTCACGAACGCAGGCATGCAAATTGCGTTGGCTGTCAACGCTATGGGCCACGCTGCCCGGTAGGGCCAAAACCAAGCATAAACCTGCCACGCTCAATAGTCGCCAACGCCATCCGTGATGGACAATGCTCATGCCGATGCAGCAGCCAGCGCCAAGCATCAACAAGACGCCCAACCATCCTGTGCCGGGAATAGCGAGGGGGCCTAGTTTATCGAGCCAGCTAGGCGGCACAGGAATTTCCATGGCTTCCAATGCCCATTTTGGTTCTTGCTCACTTGGTGCACGGAGATGAGCGGCTAATAACCAGGCAACCGCTTTGCCGTATTCACGATTATCATGCGCTGCCAAGCCCAGATCGTAATAATCATACCAGGCGTCGGATTTTTGTGCGCGTTCATATAAAAGAGACACGGCTTCGCCGGGTCGGTTTTGCCCCCAGGCATCATAAGCCGCATCGCTAGCCAGAATATCGATGCTAAATAAGGAGAGACATAATACGAGGCAACGCATCATCATGCTAATTCCAATGCCGTTGCTTGTTGAATAAAGGAATTGTCAATTTTACCGCCACCAAAACGCGCTGCTTCTATTTGTTTGATTAATGCATCAGCCTGTGATTTACCAGCTGCACTGAGATGCGGTATGAGTTGATGAATTATTTGGTTGGCCGTATTGGCATCATTTTCTTCTAATGATTTAATCAGTGATTTTTTGATCGATGGTCCAGGGTTAGTATCAGAGCTACGTCGTGTTGTTGCCCAAGAAATGCCAATGCCTGCAAGAATGCCAATGATCAGGGCAAACCATATGCTGCGGTGAGACCAGGCAGCGCTGGCATCACCGTAGAGTGGACTTGGCAATGCTAGGCCTGCGCCACTCGTATTAAGTAACGGACTGCTTGTCGTGTTTGTTTGCGTGCCAACCATATTCAAATCACGTTGCTTGCCCGGAATAACGGTGAGGGCTAGTGGTTTGGTTTTAATCGATCGGTATTGTCTATCCTTACTGTCAAAGTAGGGCACTGTAATTGCAGGAATAATAAAGTTGCCCTCACGTTGCGGGACCAAGGTCCAATAATACGTTTTGGTTTTTTCATCTTCACTAACGTCATAATCACCTTCATAAATAGTTAAGCCATCAATAGGCGGAACTTTAATGCCACTGAGCATATCAACCTGGCCGTTGCTCGCTGTAATTTGTAGCTGTATATTTTTACCTAAGGGTATGCGTTCACGGTCGACGCTGGCGTCTAGATCGACGGCACCGATTAATCCAGTGAAATTATTTGGCTGGCCATCTGTGGGTAAATGAATAACGGTGACCGTTGTTGGTTTTATCGGCGTAGAGCCAGCACGTTCATAAGAATTGTGCATAAACCGGCGGTTAATAGAAAAATATTCTTGTTGTCCTGAAAATGTATACGATCCAGGCTTGGTGCATTTTAATTCGATGCTGTATTTACGTACTTCCCACATTTCACCATTGCTGCTATACTGTTTTTCACTGTCATAGATTTTGACATCGCTCACTTGAATTACGTCTTCTGGAATTTGCAAGCCGAGTGAATTGTTAATGGCATAGCGCTTTTTAATCGGTGTGCTGATTTGATAGTGTAAAATAAAGACTTCGCCGGGTACAACCTGGGTGGAAGAGCATCGTGTCTCAGCGACGCATTCGCCGTTTGCTTCAAAATTACTTTTTTGAACTTTTACGGTTACTGCTTCGGTTTTTACCTGAGCACCGCTGCGGGCACTAAAGGTTACCGGGGGTATGGTGTATTCACCAACTTGCGAGAAGCTGACGGTGACAAGTACGGTCTGCTCTTGTGTTTTCACCCCATTGATAATTGAGGTAAAATGACCAGCACGTTGAATGGCATACCAGTTAACATGCTCCATTTTTGGTTGGTCCCATTGACTTATCTGCTCAGGGAAATTGGTAATTTTTATCGGTACGCGAATACGCACATTTGGAACCACGGAACTAGGAAATTCCCATTTCGCTTCGGCGCTAAACAGCGCTGTACAGATACACAGGCAAAAGAGTAAACGCCACATTACCACGGTTCCTTGTCCGGCTGCGGATTATGTTTGCCATCGAGTAACTGCATTAACAAAGCGCGTTTTGATTCTTCTGGGAGTGAATCAAGCCAGCGTTGCACATCGGCCTGTTTTATTTGACCTTCCTGTTGGTCCTGTGCTTCTTGCTGTGCGGCTTGTGCGTCGTTTTGCTCTTGTTGATTTTCTTGATTTTCCTGTTGGTCAGCAGTTTGCTGTTGGTTTTGGCCCTGGTCTTCTTGGTTCTGCTGATCCTGATTTTGTTCTTGGTTTTCTTGATTTTGCTGCTGTTGATCCTGCTGTTCTTGTTGTTGATTTGGATCTTTTGCTTCAAAAATGAGTTTTATTTCTTTAGTGCCACGCGATGACCAGCGGTCTTCAACGGCGATGGTGACCGGCGCTTCTTCAGCGAGGCTTGCTGCTCCAGTGATGTAGCCCGATTCGTCTAAGCGAACACCGTCAGGTAATAAACCCTCGACTAAGGTCCAGGTATAGGGTGCTGTGCCACCTTCGACCTTTAATTTTCGTTGGAGTGATTGTCCGATATTTAATTTAATTTCAGCTTCTTCTGCAATGACGGGGGGCGGATTGACTTTCATTTGTAAAACAAAACTACGTTCGCGTCCGTCATCTGCTTTAATGCTTAATGGGAAATCAACATCACCCTGTTCTTCTGGCGTACCACCGATGAGACCTTGTTCGTCTATAGTAAATCCTCCAGCGCCTTGGCTGAAATATTTATATTGTTGAGTGGGCCCACGCACACTGAGTTGATGAGTATAGGGCGACCATGCGGTTGCTGGTGGCATACCAGTGGTGTCAGGCGCGAATGAATCACTGACAACTAATGGCAAACTATGCACAGCAATTAAATCGTTTTTATCATCTCGTACCGTCATATTGAGTGTAAACGTGCCCAATTCTTCAGCGGTACCGCCGATGCTCACTCGTGGACCAGTGTTTTGCTTCAGTTTTAATCCTTTAGGCAGTCCCTCAATAAACCATGTTGGATGGGGAAGACCTACGCAATGTAGTTCAGCTAAATACGATTGTTGAATAATTGCTTCGTTCAGGTGCTCAGTAGTGATTTTAGGTTTGGGCCAGACTTTTATGGATAGCTCAGCCTCATCTGTTGCATCGGCGCTGTCTTTAACAATAAATTTAATTTGATGTTCACCGACTGCGTTGGAATTCGGAATACCAATTATGGTATCATTCCTCATCGATTCAGGCCTTTTTCGACTAGCTGTCGCCGTAGGTTCAGGGGGAGGTAGTTTTAAACCTTCAGGTAATGTTTGTTCAGCGCCGAGGCTAAACATATAGGGTTCGCCAGCGCCACCTTTCGCTTGAATCTGTGCTGTATAAGATTTCCCTTCAAATGCATCAGGTAGGGGCGCTTGAATAATACGTAAACGCTTGGCTTCTTCTTCAGCTTTGCGGCGTGCTTCATCAGCGCGCTCTAAAAAGACCCGGCGCAATTCATTGCGCGTTTGTAAAAAAGCCTGCTCTTGTGGAAATAATTCACAAGCCTTCACCGCTGCGGCGAGCGCATCTTCTAAACGACCCTGTTTATAGCGTGCTAGCGCTAAATTATGCCAGGCACGTGCTGCAAGTTTTTTAACCGGTGATGCGACGGCGCGTTGAAAATGTTCAGCGGCTAATGCGAGTGGGTCTATGTCTGGCAATTCAGACATATTTAATGCTTGTTTAGCGAGCTTGCGTGTTTGCGAGCCAAAACGCTGATCATCTTCAGCTTGCCATTGATAATTCAGTAAAATACAGGCTAAATTATAGTGAGCGACATGAAGCTCAGGCTCATCCAATAATAAATCTTGTAAACGAGCAATGGCATTGTGAATGTCGGTTTCTGCTATGCGCGCTGCTTCTTCTGCGCGTTGCCACGAGGAAGCAGCAGGCAGTAATCCCAAGCAACAAATAATTAATAGAAGACTACGCATAATGAATAGTCCTGCGACTTGGTAAGAGTAGGCTTAAACTTAACAAGAGTATTGCTGGAATTAAAAATAATTGGTAACGTTCAAGTGCGATAACGCGCTGTCGTTCTTCCCATTCTTCTTGGCTCACATGGGTGCGAATATGCTGCGATAAGGCGAGGATGTCACTGTTGTCGTTAGTGGCGTTGACGCTGATACCGCCGGTTTCAAGAGCGAGTTTATCCAAGGTACCTTTATCGGCTTTCATAATTTGTTTTTTACCATCTATAGTCAGGCTGACTTCACGATCTTCATCACCGAAAAATAAACCGTAGATGCGCACGCCATGTTTATTGGCAGCTTCGATCGCTGCATCGATACTGTCACTATTCGAATCAGAGCCGTCACTCAGCACCACAATGGCTAAAGAGCTACCGAGATGTTCCTGTAAAAGTCGACACGATTCTTGAACGCTTTCACCAATTGCCGTTCCTTGATAGCCAAATTTAGCTGGAAATAAATCCGGATCACAATCTTTTATCATTTCAGCTATGGCAACGTGATCACCTGTAAATGGTGTGCGTAAGGTCGCAATGCGCGCAAAGGGTAAAAGCGCTACACGATGCTCTGGATTTTCCTTCATAATATCCAGTGCTTTAAAATGCGCATGCTGCATGCGATTTGGGTAGAGGTCTTCAGCTAACATCGAACGACTACAATCCAAAGCAAAAACAACATAAGCACCAGTGGCATTGCGTTTGACTTCACCACTTCCCCAACGGGGCCCAGCAACAGCAAAAACAATTAAGAGTATGGCGATCCACGATCCAAAAAACCGCAAGTGCATACTGAACGTATTGACCTGCTTGCACAAATGTTTAGCCGTCGTGCCAATGCTTGCTTGTTGTTTGATAATGCGTTGTCGCCACCATAGCTGTAAAAATGCTGCGAGGATGCATAATGGAATGAAACTCAGAACCCAGAAATGTGCGAAGCTCATGCCAAGGCTCCACGTAAACGTGGTTCAATAAGCAAGCCACAGCTACAACAAATAAGACCAATTAATAATGGCCACATAAACTTATCGGTATAATTATCGCGCGTTAATTCATTGCGCGGACTCGGTTCTAATTCATCTATTTTTGCAAATACTGTTTTCAGTTCATCGCGGTTACCGGCGCGCATTGCAATACCAGATGTTTCTTTGGCAATCCGTCTGAGTAAGTTCATGTCTGGAAGATTTTCGGCGGTTACATTTTTTATATGCTTTCTGCCGATGACGTCAGTTTCGGTATAGGATCCTCTTGGATCACCCACACCAATTGAATGGATGTGCAATTCTAGGTTTTTTGCATGTTTGGCCGCAATCATTGGATTTTCATATATTCGGCTGTTTTTACCGTCAGTAATAAGAATTAAAGCTTTGCCTAAGGTTTTTTCATCTGCTTTTGATTGATCGACTGTTTTAATCGCATAACCAAGACCAGCACTGATATTAGTGCCCATGCCTAATAAAAACTGTTCGTGATGATCCAAGCCTCGTTGTCGTCCACGGCTCCACATGGCTTCGAGTGTGGATTGCGTCCGTTTTAAAATATCGTGCAGCGTTGCATGATCGAGCGTGAGCGGACAGGAGTTCAATGCTAAGTCTGAAAAGAAAACCAGTCCAATACGATCATTTGGCCTGCCTTCAATAAATCCGTGGGCTGCTTGGAATACCGCAGCTAACCTGGATATGCGTTCATTATCGGCATTAGTCATATCATCTAATTTCATCGAATACGAAAGATCGATGACCAGCATTAAATCACGACCATCAGATGTATATTCTTTTATTTGACTACCGTATTGTGGGCGCGCTGCAGCGATGATGAGACTGCTAATGCCGATGGCCATGATGATGCGATAAAGCATTGGCCCTTTGCTTGGTTTAAGCGCTTTTTGTAATAGATGAAAAGCCCCAAATTGGGCACCGCCACGACGTTCATGTAAAATAAGTAATGCTAAAGGCAGCAGTAATAATAAGAGCCACCACATACTGTCGAATATCAGTGATTCGTTCATGCCGCTGCCTCCGCTTCGGCAGCTTGACGCGCTTGCTCTTGCGACTGACACCATTGAACGCTGTCATTAATAAAAGCATTAACATTATCGGCTAATTCACCATCTGGCGCCCAACGAAAATCTTCGACGCCATCTAAAATATGGCAAATAGACGATAATTCTTTGGAGCCTAAATGACGGCGTAAGAAAAAGCGCATTTCACGATTAGTTGCCGCAACACCATCAAATAACCAAATTTCCGAACAATAGGTGCGTAGCGCGAGGCTGAGTAGGGCAGCAGCTTCTTTGGAATCCTTGGCTGCACGTGCTTGGGCAATGGTGTGATCGAATCGTTCAATCGGTTTTACGATTTGTTCAGGTTGTTGCTTGCGCAGGTACCAAAACAAAACGCCACCAATAATTAAAACAATAAGTATGAGTATCCACCAATAAGATTGATGAATGCCGGCATCGGTGCTGTCTTGTGTTGTCCAGGCGAGACTTGGCTCGGATAAACGCGGGGGTTTTTCGTCGACGCCAACTTGAATAATGATGTTTGGTGCTGATGTCGTGTGTGTTTGCCCTTGTGGATCAGTAATTTCGAATCCAAGTTGTGGCAAAGACCAGGCGCCACTTTGTTGCGCTAAAATAGTAAAGGTCCAACGTAATTGTTGTTCGTTACCAAAAACAAGTCGATCAACCGGCGGTGCATCAACAATAAACACATTCATGTTACTTAAGGTCATTGCCGGATTGGGTTCTTTTTCGATGGTCCAATCACTCGGCCACACATAGGTAATGGTGAGGGTTAGCTCATCACCGATAGCAGCTTGTTCGCGGTCAGCGTACATATCAATACGAACGGATTCGCTGGCATAACTACAAATGACGCAGCATAAAATACCGAGTGCAAAGAGGTATTTCATAAACGCCGTCTCCGGCGTCGGAAAAACGCTTGAATGGCGGCAATGCATGAATCGCTGGTATCAATATCAACTAAATCACAACTGGCACTGCGAAACGCACGTTCGCATTGCCGACGCTGTTTCTGATAAAGGTCGCTGTAGGTTTTGCGCGCCTTTTTATTATTTTCTAAGCACAGTGAATCCGTTCCTTCGGGGTCCTGTACTAACAGCGGTGCATTGTGTTCAGGAAGACTGGCTTCATTGCGATCACTAATGCGAAGGCCCACTACATCGTGCCGGCGTTTGGCGCGACGCAGCGTTTCTGGTAATTGTTCAAGATCGCCTAAAAAATCAGAAACAATAAAACACACAGTGCGCTTGCGTTCGACACGATTTAATTCTTCTAGAGCGTGGGCGATATTGGTTTGCGTTTGCAAAGTGTTTTGTGTGAGAATTTCACGCATTAATCGCATGGTATGATTGCGACCGCGTCGTGCCGGTACATGTACGGCTGTTTCTTGATGAAAACCAATTAATCCAATTTTATCTTTATTTTGCATGGCGGTAACGCCAACCACGGCAGCGGCTTCAGCAGCGGCAGCCATTTTACTACGCGGCGATAAACCGGGTATGGCACCAAACTTCATCGAGCCGGAAACATCGACTAATAACATCACCGTTAATTCGCGCTCTTCGCGAAACACTTTTACAAATGGTTTTGCGGCACGGGCGCTGACATTCCAATCGATGCTGCGCACATCATCACCGGGGACGTATTCGCGTACTTCTTCGAACTCCATACCTTGGCCACGAAATCGCGATTTATAGGCACCGGCCGTCAAATCGTTCATGGCTTGACGCGTGCGTAATTCGATGCGTTTTACTTGGCGTAAAATATGTTTGAGTTCAGTATCCATCTGCGTCGCCGTTTTATGGTACCGGTACATGCTCCAATAAACGCCCGACTAAATCATCCGGACCGAGGTCTTCGGCTTCTGCTTCATAGCTCGGTACCACGCGATGGCGCAGAACGTTTGCAGCAACAGTTTTAATGTCTTGCGGTGTCGCGTATTCGCGACCGTCGATAAAAGCATTAGCTCGTGCTGATTGTGCTAAACCAATAACTGCACGTGGACTGGCACCCATTTCAATTAATCCATCTAAATCATTAATGCCCGCTTCTTTCGGATCACGCGTCGCTCGTACTAGACTGACGCAATAATCTTTTAGGCGGTCATCTAAAAAAACATTGTGAACTTGTTCTTGAGCTTTTTGTAAAACTTCAGTTTCGAGTACAGCATTCACTTGTGGTTTTTCGCGTTCGAGTGAACGATCAAGAACCAAGCGCTCTTCACTTTGTTCGGGGTAATTAATTAAGAGCTTCATTAAAAAGCGGTCGGTTTGTGCTTCAGGAAGGGGGTAGGTACCTTCTTGTTCAACCGGATTTTGTGTAGCGAGTACCATGAAGGGGTGTGGTAATTTAAATGTTTCATCGCCAATCGTCACTTGGCGTTCTTCCATCGCCTCAAGCAGTGCGCTCTGCACCTTAGCTGGCGCACGGTTAATTTCGTCGGCTAAAATTATTTGCGCAAAAATTGGACCCTGGCGAACTCGGAAATCTCCACCTTCATAAATGCGCGTGCCGACGATATCGGCAGGCAGTAAATCAGGAGTGAATTGGACTCGATTGAAAGAAGCATTGCATGCTTGGGCCAATGTTTTGACCACCGTTGTTTTTGCCAGACCAGGTACGCCCTCAAGTAAGACGTGGGCATCGCAGAGCAGACCGATGAGCAGGCCGCGTAGCATATCTTTTTGCCCAATCAGAATCTTGCTGACTTCGCTCTCAACTTGGTGCAGAGCATTTACATAAGTGCTATCTATCGCAGTACTTGTCATGAAAATTCCTCTTTGTCCTAGACGTTTTCAGCGCGAATGGCTTACCTGTCTATAGGACGCGTGGACTTTGGCAAGTTGGTCTCACCAAGAGGAAAATTAGCTGCAATGACAGTTGCTTAAATCAGCGAATGAATCGAGGTGTAGTCAATGCCAAGGGCTTCAGCAACGCCTTCATACGTGCATTGGCCAGCGTAGACATTGACGCCCTTTTCAATCGAGCGATTGGATTTGATAGCTGCTTCCAAGCCGTTGTTGGCGATTTCTAAACCATAGGGCAGGGTCGTACTGGTGAGGGCGAGGGTTGAGGTCAAAGCCACTGCGCCGGGCATATTGGCAACGCAATAATGCACGATGTCATCGATGATGTAGGTTGGTTCATCATGCGTCGTTGGTTTGCTGGTTTCAAAGCAGCCACCTTGGTCAATCGCTACATCAACTAAAACCGCACCCGGTTTCATTAATTGCAAATGCTCTTTGCGCACTAAGCGCGGTGCTTTGGCACCAGGAACTAAAACCGCACCTATAACCACATCGGCTTCGATCAATGCTTGTTCGATATTCGCTTCACTGCTGTAGAGCGTGGTGATGCTGCTGCCGAAAATATCGTCTAAATACGCAAGGCGATCACCGTTAATATCAAGAATGTGTACATCAGCACCAATACCAACCGCCATTTTTAATGCGTTGGTGCCAACAATGCCGCCACCAAGAATGGCAATTTTACCACGACGAACACCGGGAACACCACCAAGTAAAACACCGCGACCACCAAAGGTTTTTTCTAGATATTTAGCGCCTTCTTGAACTGATAAACGACCGGCAATTTCACTCATTGGGCGTAGGCACGGTAAACGACGATTGTCGTCCTCAATGGTTTCGTAAGCCACCGATTTAACATTCTTTTCCATTAACACGTTACACAGCTGTTCTTCAGCAGCTAAGTGTAAATAGGTATAGAGAATTTGTCCTTCATGAAATAAATTGAACTCAGACTCAGTTGGTTCTTTTACTTTGACGATCATATCGCAGGCATCGCAAATAGCCTTGGGATCATCAACAATTGTTGCCCCAGCTTTTTCGTAGTCTGCATTGAAGAAACCGGCATGGCGACCAGCGCCATTTTGCACCTGTACCTGATGACCGGCGCGAACGTAGGCTTTGACGCAAGCAGGTGTTAAACCAACACGGTATTCGTGGTTCTTAATTTCTTCGATGGTGCCTATGAGCATGGAGTCCTCCGTAAAGCGCCTTGTGTATGCCCTGAGATCGGCAGTGCTAGCGGTTTTTTGTCTAAATAGAACACTTCACTCCCATTTTAAACAGTCTGTGTTTAATAACCGTGAACATAAAAACGACTGCGATAATAACCCGATGGTTTATACGGTTTTTATCTTTTGATCTCAGTTGGACTTTGGTAAACTACCGCGTTAGAGGAATGAGAAATGTTAGCAGAAGCTCAGATCCAAGACTTTATTAAGAACGGTTACGTGCATTTACACGGAGCCTTTGATTGCTCGCCCGGATCAATAGCACATCGCTGGGTACAAGATACCTGGAAGCGCAACGGCATCGATGAACATGACCGCAGCACTTGGCCCGTCGGTAAAATTCACATGCCTTCTACTGAAATTATCCCAGCCAAAGAAATTTCTCCATTGGCAGTAGAGGCGATCCGCGAATTATGCGGCGGTAAAGATCGCATTGACGGCGATAATATTCGCTGGTCGAATGGATTTATTGCCAATTACGGCATGGGTCGCGACCAAGAATGGCAGGCACCAAGTCCGAGCGTTAAAGGTTGGCACAAAGACGGCGATTTTTTCAAACATTTTTTAGATAGTCCCGAGCAGGCCTTATTAACCATTATTGTATTTAGTGACATCGATCCACATGGTGGCGGTACCTTTATCGCACCGGATTCTATCAGACACGTTGCTGAATTCTTGCGTGATCGTCCGGAAGGCTTTAGTCCCTTTGATTTTTCTGAAGCTGGATTAATTGAGAAGTGTGAACATTTTGTTGAGGCAACGGCTAAGGCCGGTGACGTGATTCTGATGCATCCGTATATGTTGCACGCATCGAGTTTTAATCATTCAGAAAAAGCGCGCTTCATCATCAATCCATGCTGCTCGTTTAAGGAACCAATGTGTTTTCATCGCACCGATGGCAGTGATTATTCGCCTGTCGAGCGTGCAGTCTTACATGCACTCAGCGTAGAGTATTTGGATTTTCACATTACGAGTGAGCGCGAGCGCATAGTGCCACCGCGGCTGAAGCATCAGGCTGAATTACTAGAAAAAGAAAAGGAAAGAGCGGGTACCTAAGGTTCAGGCTCTAATTCAGATTTTACCTTCTTAAAATACTCTTTACATATGCGTTTTCGCGGACGAATTAAATTATAGTAAAACAAATACCATAGCGCGTGTATGCCGTCCTTAAGTCCTATTTTTTTGCCTTCTTCATAAGTGCGACCGTAATAGGAAATGGGTACTTCAAATATCCGTAAGCGTTGGCGTGCGATCATCGCCGTGATTTCAACTTCCATACCGAAGCCTTTGCTCGACAACGGTAAATGCTTGATAATTGGTGCGCGGAAAGCTTTGTAACAAGTTTCCATATCAGTGATATTTAAATTGGTTAAAACATTTGATATAGCGGTGAGTACTTTATTGCCGATATAGTGATAATAATACAAGACCCGCGCAGCGCGACGTACGAGAAAACGAGAGCCATAAACAACATCGGCCTGATCCTTGAGAATGGGATCAATTACCAACGGAATCTCTTCAGGGTCATATTCTAAATCAGCATCCTGAATGATCGCAATATCACCATTGATATGTTTAATGGCTTCTTTTATAGCTGCGGTTTTACCGCTATTTTTTTCAAGTGTTATCAGCGTAATAAGGTCACTATCCATTGATTCAATAATTTCGGCGGTGTTGTCAGTTGAGCAGTCATTAACAATGATCAATTCCTTGAGCATTGGCAGCTCGAGCACTTTGCCGACAATAGTTTCTATAGTCGCAGCTTCGTTATAGGCAGGCATAAGTACGCTTAATACACGTTCAGTCATTTTTTGCCGCCTTAAAAACGATGCGGTCATAACAAAAATAGTTGACGATTGCAGCGAGTATCGAACTCACGGCGCCTGCAATATATTTATCGATGCCTGTATAAACCATGATGCCAAAGCTTAGGTGGCGTAAGGCCAAACCAATACCGGATGCGATGTGAAATTGGAGGAAGCGTTTGCCAAAACTATGTGCCTTATCATGTTGCCAAGTAAAATGGTTATGCATGCGAAAAGCAAACAACATAGATAACTCAGTGACAATTATGTTTGTGACAACGATATTGAGATTGCTGGTTTGGGTGAAGGGTAGTTGGAAAAATCCTGCTAGTAATCCCATGTAGACGACAAAACCAAGGCCACCGCTGATTAAAAAACGGAAGCGCTTATCAGCGAGACAGCGTTGAGCGAGCTTAATCAACCGCTTGTACTCGTGCTTCGTGCGCTAAATGTTGAAAGCGCTCTTCATGTAAAAAAGCTTTAAGCTCTGCGCGTGAGAAAATTTCGTTGGCCAGTAAGGCTTGTTCATAAGTTAAAGCCTCCATGTAGCTATGAAGATCGTCACTGAGTTCGGCCTGAGCAAGTGCAAGTGCACGCTGAAATTGTGCACGTCGATGATAGGGGTCTTGGCTTAAAATATGCGCATACGCTTGTGCTGATTTTGCGTAGTGTTTTTGTTGGAATAAACCATTCGCGAATTCAAGCCATAAGGCAGGATCGTCGCTAGTAGCGATTTGCTGTTCGAGCGCATCTAAGCGACCCTGTGCTTGACTCATTGAGACAAAGCCGACCAATAGGCTAGCCGCGATGCTGGATGCAACTATAAGTATGCTAGGGAAACGAGGGTAAACAGCGATAGCCATGGTGTGGACAGCTTACTCAGAACGTTTTGAGCGCAATGGAATACTAGCGGATCTTGATGCTGCGCATGTGGAACGTCGACGTTATCGCATGTTGATTTTTTTATTAGCAGTCGCATTTGGCATACTGCAAGTCTGTCTTGCTGGTTATAGTTTGGGTGTTGGTAATCAAACCATTCAAATCCCGTATCTGAAATATTTAATTAACCCACAATTATATGCGCAAGATCCAGCTGTTATAGAAACAATTAATTATTATCCATCTTATGCTTATAAATTATTAGCATATATATGCGTCTTGGTTGATTACCAAATTGTCTATGCGGTCTTGCATATTGTCTGTAGCGCTTGTTTGTTTGGTGCATTGCTCTATGCGTCGTATATTTTGTTTGGTGAATTGTGGTCAGGAATCATTTGCAGTTTGATGGTGTTAATAGGTCAGCATCATGCTTTGGCAGGTGCTGATATTTATAGCATCGGCTTTACCCATACCTGGTTAAGCATCCCGTGGATGATGTGGTGCTTGGTTATTTTTTGGCAACAACGTCATATAATGGCCGGATTATTGCTCGGCTTATTATTTAATATTCATGCGCTGCATGCGGCCTATGCTGCGGTATTTATCGCGGCAATGTCATTAGCAATTTATCCACCACGCCAATTGTGGCGTTTGGGCCTTATCGCTGGTGTCGCATTTGTTTGTGCCCTGCCGACCTTGATCGACATTGTGATTAATCGCCAAACGATCGGTGACCAATGGTGGGCATTAATGGAGATACGATCAGCACACCATAGTTTCCCAATACATTTATGGGAAGAAGGTGATGGCAGTATTGCTCGTTTTGCACAAATAGTTTTATTTGGCGCATTGGCGCTGCCGTTTGTACGCGAGCCGTTTCATCGGCGTATGGCGGTGGCAACCTGGTTGGTGTTCATGCTGTTTTTACTCGTTGGTTTTATCGGTACGAGTTCGGTCAGCATTGTGAAAGCGCAGTTGTGGCGCTCTTCCGGATTAATGCTGTTGCTGGTGTGCTTGTTGTGTGGACATGGGATTTTTCGAGCCTGGCGAGAAAAAGAAGTGCCATATATGTGCTTAGCCGCAGTTTTAAGTTGTAGTTGTATCTGTGCTGCGATTCCAGGCCTTCAAGGATTTTTATATGTATTGCTGTCTGTGGCGACCCTACTGAGTTTATGGGTTGGATCCCTAACCTGGCGCGGAGCAGCCTGTGTAGGCGCCTTACATATCTGTGTTTTATTAAGTTATTTTTATCTATCGATTCCGTTGTTTACATTTTCATCAGAGATATTTGTCGATTGGACCTGGATACGCATAAGTATTATTGGCTTGTCATTATTATGTATACTCGGAGTTATTATTCGCATTGGCCGCCCAAATTGGCCAGGATTCGTAACGCAGGCAAACCTCAGTATACTCGGTTTAAGCACTGCCTTTTTAATGATGCTGAGCCCGATGTTGCAACAAAACAGCAATGCATGGTTAGACCTTCAAAATTGGGTTAAATTTAATACAGAAAAAGATGCCTTGATTGCCAGCCCATCGAATCGCAGTGGTTTTCGCATACATGCCGAGCGTAGCATCGTTGGTGAATGGCGCGATGGCACACAATTGTATTTTATGCCGGATTACGCTGATCAATGGCGAGAGCGCATGAGCGCATTGCAATTAGGATTACGCATCAATGAATTAGAACGAAATCTCGAAGATCGTGGTCGTAGTTATATTTATGCAAATGATGAAGAGTTATTGGCTTTAGCTGATAATTGGAAGCTGAATTATCTCGTACTACCAAGCAGTCGCCCGACTGAATTAAAACAGGTTTACCATAATCAACAATGGCAGTTATGCGTACCGGAGGTGAAGCCACCACCGCCAACACCTGATTTTGTTAAAAATGAAGAACTGTGGCAGGCGCAAAAAGCCTTCGTTAAACATACCATTGAACCAAATATTCAGCGTTACCGCAAACGTGACTTTGAACTGCGCATTCTCGATGCTGATGGCAAACCGCTGCAAAATACTGCGTACGCTTTAACGCTGCAAAAGCATGACTTCGGTTTTGGCGCAGGCCTGCCGTTTTTTAAACAGCATAAACAGAATAAGAAAAAGCGCTTTGTCCCACCAATTGTCAAAGACACGGATTTAGAGCATTTTAAACAAGTATTTAATTGGTCGACCATTCCCTATAGCGCCAAATGGTTTTATACCGAGCCAGTTGAAGGTCAGCGCTTTTGGGATGATTTAGATGCCTATGTTGAATGGTGTGCGGCCAATAACGTTGATATCGAATATCATTTTGTAACTGGTTATTATCCACAATGGCTTAAGAAAAAAGATAAAGAGGGTAAGCAGGCAGCACTATTAAAACACACCAATGAAATTATCGATCGCTATGGTGAACATATTAAACATTGGCAAGTGGTGAATGAGAAACATTTATTGCGCGAATCAGTTAAAGCCTTCCAGTTATTTCGTGAGCGTATGCCGGAAGCAAAACTCGGCATTAGTGATTGTGCGCGTTTCTATACCAAGCAAAAACCAGGCAGTAAAAAACGCAATCAGGATTTGTTGCGTGGGATGAACGAAGTGAAATGGCTGCGTAAACAAGGGGTTGAATTAGACTTCTTTGCCTTTCACGGTCATCGTCCCTTTGGTTTATATGCTGATTTAAATGTTCTCTATGAAACCTTGGATGCTTTTCAGGATGAAGGCCTGCGCGTGCACATCAGTGAATTCGGCATGCATGTAAATAAAACGATACTCGGCGATGTGCGTGGTGGCCAATGGAATGCTGATTTACAGGGCGAGTATTATGCGTTGATATATAAAGCCTGCTTTAGTCACCCTACTGTTGATGTGATTAATATGTGGGGTACCAGCGCGCAGACCTGGATGACCGGTTCAGGTATTGTTGATAAAGAAGGCAAGCCTAAGCCGGCTTTCTTTCATCTGAAAAAATTAATTCACGAGGAATTGCATTCACATGAACAAGGTACTGTGCCTATTCATGGTCGTGTTAAGCATAATGTATTCTATGGGGATTATGAATTGGTCTTGAGCAATACAGAGAAAAAGGATCTGCGTATTCCATTAATTTTGGATCGTCAAGCCAAATCGATTTGGGAAATAAAAATTGATCCTGTTCAATATCAGGTCATGAGCGTCGAGGCAGTGGAATGAGCGCAGAAAATCGATTGCAGATTATACAAGGGGATATTTGTCAACTTGATGTCGATGCGATCGTGAATGCGGCGAATTCGTCATTGCTCGGTGGTGGCGGTGTTGATGGCGCCATTCATCGCGCCGCTGGTCCAGAGTTAGTTAATGAATGTCGTGATCTACATGGTTGTAAAACCGGTAATGCAAAAATAACGGCTGGCTACAATTTGCCGGCGCGGCATGTCATTCATACAGTAGGTCCTGTGTGGGATGGCGGTGTTTATGACGAGGATGCTCTGCTCTTATCCTGTTACAGACGCTCCTGTGAATTAATGCGAGAACATCAATTAAGCTCGATTGCCTTTCCTTGTGTATCGACCGGTATTTATGGATTTCCGATCGAACGGGCCTGCCGTATTGCACTTGGTGAATTATTGGCGCAATTGAGCGCACATGCATCAATAGAGCGCATTATCTGTTGCTGTTTTAGTCGCTACGATCACGAAATTTATGATCGTACCTTAGAGGAATTACGCGATAACAATGCCGCTGAATGAAGAGCACTTACGTGGTTTATTGTATGGATGCGTTGTTGGTGACGCAGTCGGTTTGCCTGCCGAAGGTTTGAGTCGCAAGCGTGTTGCCGCATTTTATGAGAAAAAAGGTTGGCGGCACCGGCTCTTCTGTGGCAGAGGTATGATCAGCGATGATTCGGAGCAAACATTATTTGTTGCCCAGGCATTAATAAAAAGCGGTGGTAACAGCGTCGCATTCCAAAAATCATTAGCCTGGAAATTGCGTTGGTGGTTTGTGTGTTTGCCAGCAGGCGTGGGGCTCGCTACCGCACGTGCGATTATTCGTTTGTGGTGTGGTTGGCCCGCTCATCGAGCAGGAGTTAATTCCGGCGGTAATGGCGCAGCAATGCGCGTTGCATTATTGGGTGCAATGTTTGCAGAGGACACCGAACGACGACACTTATTTGTTAAAGCATCGACGGCTATTACCCATCATAATCCATTGGCGGAAGCAGGGGCGATTGCCATTGCTGATATGGCTGCGTGGATTGTACGTGGTGATCCTGAATTGACCTTGTGGCAAGATTTATTTGCCTGCAGTGACGAATACGTGTGGCAGCATGCTATTACACAATTACAAGCCGATGTTGAAGAAGGAAAAAGTGTTGATGAATGTGCGCAAAATATGGGACGTGCACATGGCATCAGCGGTTATGTTATGCACACGGTGCCGATTGTTATTTGTGCGTTCTTAAAACATCGCGGTGATTTTAAAGCAAGCGTTGAGGCAGTTTGGAATTGCGGTGGTGATGTTGATACCACCGGTGCAATTATTGGCTCACTTGCTGGTCTTGATAATGGTAGTGCGGTTATTCCACAGGATTGGTTGGATGGATTAATAGAATGGCCGCGCAGTCTAGCTGTGTTCGACCGCGCGGCCATCCGCTTAATGGAATGGACGCAAGACCCACAGACGATTAAGCCGGTGGGCTATGCGTGGCCATTAATTCCATTCCGAAATATATTATTTCTGATTATTGTTTTATTGCACGGTTTCCGTCGTTTGCTGCCTCCCTATGGAAAATGATTTAAGAGGCACGCTTACGTACTTGATGACGCCGACGAGGAAACGAACGCACACGCTTTTCCTGTGCATACGGGCGAAAGCCAGTACGACGACGCACAGCGATGTGGAGCATACTAATAAAACGATGTTTACGCATTGTTCACATCCTCTTTATAGTTGAGACAAAAAAACCTCGCCGAGAAGGGCGAGGCCGTAATGTGCTGTTCTTCACAAGTCATCATCACGACCCCATTGTTATTCGGCATTTTGCTGCGTGGAAAAAACCACACGCACAGTTAATCATTACGCTGTTCTTCACAGTCCACGCTTTAACCGCACGTGGCAATGAAATTGCTTTCATGGTTTCTCCAGCAAAAAGTTGTTTACGCATTGACATACCAGTTTGGTAAATTGATAAAATCATCCGGATAATCTTCCTCAATCTTAGGTACGAGTGCGACCTCTTCGTTGTTTGCTTGTCCATCAGTTAAGACGTAGGTTTGAAATGTTTCTTTCAAACGTGCAAACATAGTCGGATTAGCCACAACAACACGCAATTTACGCGATTCCTGCTCACTTAGCGAATCGGCAAATGCTTGCGTTTCGTTTTCACCATGCCAATGCACATAGGCAGTAATCGCAGCGTGTGCCGAAATCGACGGCACTTTTGCAGCGGCTACACCTTGCTTGATCACGATGTATTGAATCGGTGCCACTTCTGAAATTCCTTTCTTAAATAATTGCTAATGCAGTGTTTACGAAAAATTCATTAAAAAACCCACAAGGCGGTGAGCGTTGCGGGCGAGGTAGTTCTAACTTGAACGTAATGAATCACCTAGCCCTTGCACCTCGCGGTCCAATGCATTTTTCGTGAACAAACAAAAGAATATTTATTAATCATTATGCACTTATCCTGCTGGGTGAATGAAGAGATGCAAGACTTATGTCAAACCGGACACTTTCTCCATTTCAATTTGTCGGAATCATAAAACCATGCCAAAGATACAGGTCGTTAGCTGTGATGTGCATGGGACCCTGATTTTACCACAGCCATCCGTCGGTGAAATTTATGCCAGCTATGCACAGGGCCATGGTTATCAGGTCGAAGCTGCGGCAATTGGCGCACAATTCAAACCCGGCTTTATGAAAGCACGGCGCGAGTGCCAATTGGCTTACGGTAAGACACAAGCCGACGCGCGACATTTCTGGCACCAAGTTATTCGCTATACTTTTTTATTAGCTCATAATCTTCAAGTCAGTGAAGCATTTTGTGATGATTTGTTTTACGGATTTGGTAAAGGTGAGCATTGGTATGTGCTCGACAATGTTCATGAGATGCTCGCGTTTGTGCAATCGCAAAAAATTCCGTTGGTTGTGTGTTCAAACTTCGATGAACGGGTGCGTGGTATCCTTGCCGATTTAAAGCTCGATGTTTATTTCGAACGTATGTTTATTAGTGCCGAAATGGGCATGGCTAAACCTGATACCCGCATAATGGAAACGATTTGCGAGACGATGAAATGTTCAGCCGCGGAAGTCTTGCATATAGGTAATCATAAACGCGAAGATGGCGAATTTTGTACTGAGAGTGGAGCGCATTGGTTTCAGGTTGATGAGCAGGGGCGGGTGCCGATGAATTTGGAGAAGTTTAAATCGATGTTCGAGCCTCGATCCTAGAGCCTCGATATTCCCGAGGACGCGAGTCCTTACTCGCAAAGTTCGCTTTGATGCTTGCCCATTCTAGGACTTCAGCACCCGTGCGTCTGACAGCTGCTAGAGTGTCGCCATTATGTTACTTGGGATCTTAAATTTGTTCGAGCTGATAACTTATGGTTGCCCGATGTGGTACTACCTGATGAGTCCAAAATATAGAAAAGACGTTCATGAAACGTTTGCTGGATTTGGTGTTTTTCGTTATCCATTAATGACAATTCTATTTGCATTCTTTATTTTAGTTGGATTGCTGACTGCTCCAATAACAATGCCATTATCATTGTATTTATGTGATGATTATTAACCCTTGAGATTAGATTTTCGACTTTCAAGCCTTGATCCTAGAACTTCGACATCGACATATACGAAAAGTAATGCAAGTGTATAAGTGTCTGGATCGCCGATCTCCGAATCGGCACTAACTAGGAATACTTTTAAAATGGCGAGTAGAACTGAGAATTTACAAATATTTTAAACGCCTATCGAATGTCGATCCTCGACATCAAGGTTCGACGTTCTAGGCTCAAAGATCTAAAATCGAAGCTCTACTTAGCCAACAAAGTAGCAACAACCTTTTCCCGCAGTGCATCAAAATTAGCAAGATCTAAACCTTCAAATGTTGAATAGCCAGGATCGTCTGGACGCGTAGAAATAGTGGTCATTTTTAAAACAACTTCTTTGTTAATGAGATCAGCGACGTGCCAGCGATTGAATCCATCTTTCTGCGCGAGCAAATTAAACAACTCCATGTCCTGTTGGGCACGGCGATAAGCTTTCATGCGGAAACTGGCTACTGGTAAACCACTGCCTTCAGCAAAGCGAACGACACGCAGACGATGTGATTTAGTCCAATCATTTGATCCGGCAAAGCTGGTGTAGACTGGCATACCACCAACGCAGCCGAGTGACCATTTATTGGTGAATAAGGCAATCACTGCAGCTGGATCGTTATCAGCTTCGGAGCCACCGCCGTACCACCACAGCGTAGTTCCATTCGCTGAATTATAATTGCGCAAATAAGCGCTGTATAAATTGATGGCCGACGAGACGACGACTTCATCCATGCCGCCGTCCATAAACATACCCATTTTTTGTGGTGTAGAAATATCGGCGCGCATTTGCGTGTTAATAGAGCCGCCACCTAGATAGGACTCATGTGCTTTGTAGATGCCAGCAAGCGCTTCGTAATCGCGCCCATAACGCGGTTCATCCATCACCCATAAGCTGCGACTGCCCGAAGCAAAATACATTTTATGATTATCGAAAATTTGCATCTTGGTTTTCGTCCAGCCTTTTTCTTTAAAGTGATCTTTAAATTGCTGGGCAACATTTTTATTCACCAGATGCCAATCAGCGCTTAGGTGATCGTCAAACATGAGGTCATTTTCAGCAAGATACTGTTCCCATGCAATATAGGCTTTTTTATCGTCATTTGGTTTAACGCGGCTTTTCCATAAATGTGGATTGCATTTTTCGAGTAAATAAGGCCATGAGCTTTGAAAAGGGAGGTACCAATGTGTTGCTGGGATGCCTGCGCGTGGCAGGTCCTTGGTCAAAGCTCCGCTGAATATCGGACCATAAAACTCGTCGTATACCGACCAATCCGTTATCTTCACATCTTTGGCAGCGATATCAGGATTGGCATCACTATTTAAAACAGGCGTCGTTTTAGATCGTGGGTTCCAGTGGCCGTAACCAAGCACATTGTAACTCAAACGATGTTTATGGCAGAGGCGATAGGTTTCATGGAAAACTTTTTTATCGCTACTGTGTCCATACGCATTCATCTCAACGGTAAAACTTAACTCATCCGGTAAGGTGATGTCGCGAACCATGATTTCTAACGGTAATTCAATAGTTTCCTCTGAGGACTGAACCGTGATGGTACCAGCGTAAAGACCAGCGGCAGCTGTTTTAGGCACCCATACATCAATATAAATGCAATGCGCTTGTTGTGTGCTGAGGTCTTTTTGACTTGGAATTGAGAAGGTGTCGCCTGCGTTTAATTGTGGTAAAATATCCGCTATCCAATTGTTTTCCATTTTGACATAGACTTCGTTAAAGAATTCAATCTGACTCGCTGGAATAAGATGCTTATCATTTTTTAAGTCGCTGGCACTGATGCGTAGGCCTTGTTGCGGGGTTTTTGCATTAATCAAACATTGCAGACCAACGGCTTCACCTTTGACAGCACCGAAACGCTTGATCGGCAGCAGACCTTTGCCGCGCTGCTGTTTCACTGAGAGCGTACCGGTCAGTGGATTAATTAAGGTCATGCCATCAATTAATTGAGCCGAAAAATCAGCAGAAGAAACCTTTTGTCCTTCTGCGTTTTGATCGGCCAATGCATCTGCCAGTGCGCCGGTAAAAGCGCCAGTGCTTTTGGTGGTGATAGTTGTGGTGCAGGTATTATTCGCTTCATCGAAAGCTTCTATTTTAATGGCTAGTGCCGCACTAGGTTCGAAGCCTTCTAATATGCAATTGCGCCAAATGCGTTGCGGACGTGGTAAATCAACTACAGGGATTTGTTTATCGTTAACCCATACGCGGTAACCTAAGGCCGTACCTTTATCGCCATCATCGCCAGCGGCTGGTAATGCAAGGCGAATGCTACCTGGAACAGGTCCAGCCTCGGCTAGAGCTATACTTTTAAATGCAGGTGCGCTTTGATCTTTAGACATTGACCATGTTACCGTGAGTTTTGGTTCCTTGCCAGCAACTTCACGAGAATGGAAAAAAATGTTCGCGCCATCACCGGTAAACGTAGCGGTGTGGTCAGTGAACGCTAAACTAGAACCATTTTCTATCGCTGCATGCAGGACGTAGGGATCAACCGGGATGCGACACGTGCCGTCATCCAGCATGGTGGCTTTTACAATGCGCATCGCACTGCCGCCTTCGCCATTATACATGAAATAAAAATCACTGTTAGCAAATGAGCGCCAGCTAGAGTTGATTCCTTTTGGACCAAATAAACAGGCGCCCTCATGATTGAGATCGTAATTTTTACCATCATCAAAAGTGCCGTTGCCTTCATTCCAATCGGCATGTATAGAAGAAACAGTTATTTGATTCAGTTGTGCACCATTCATTAATTTTATGTCGATATAGGCCTTGTTTATGGTTGCGCCTTTAGGGATTGCAGAGAAATCAAATTTAAACAGTGGAATATTTTCATATTTTTTGATCTTTAAGCGCAGTGTTTTACCGGCATTGCCACCTTGTTCACTATTCTTAGCCCGCGCATCACGACGACCAGGAGGATAGGTGGCGATATAAGTGTCAGCGATTGGTGTGAGTATTACAGCACCGGCGCCAACGGTATTTTCAGCAGCGTTTAATGACGAACAAAAACTGATGAGTAGTACGGAAATAAAAATATGTAACACAGGCATGATGACTCCAGAAATGGTCAATAGGCAACGGGACTACGGTAATTGTTGTGACTTGGGTGTCTATGGTGGGAGGACGGGAATGGGGGAGGGAAATGGTACAATTTTCACTTTATGTAACTAGAGCTTTGACTTTAGATTCTGGAGCGTCGATCCTAGAGCCTCGATATCGACATACGTAAAAAGTATATCGGTATTTAAAATTACAGTTTGGGCGTGGAATGGGTGTCCCTGGGACCGCGGACATCCTGTCCGCATTAAGCAAGGGGATTAAAGTAAATTTCCAAACGACACTATAGATAAAGCAGTGGAGAAAGACGCATGTCGAAATCGATGTTCGAACGTCGATCCTCGAATTTCGATCATCGACGTCGAGGCTCGAAACTCGAGGTTCAAGGCTCCAGGATCGAGGCTCAAAATAAAAAACCCTTACCAACCCCAAACCAGCTCCACAGTAATTCCAACCTTACCACATGTGCTCAAGCGTAAAGGCAAACCGCTGCGCGGCACTGCGTGGCCTTGACGCCTTCCGCGCAAGCGGACGGCAGGAATTATAAGGAGCAATAAATGCACAACATCAACAACCTACGCATCTACCAAAAAGCCAGAGAAAATCTGCGCAGCATTCATCAACTCTGCAGCAAGGCTCAACACTTCGGTGACCTACGAAATCAACTCGAACGCTCAGCGATTTCAGTGGTGTCAAATATAGCAGAAGGTACCGCACAGGATTCAAACAAACAATGTCTACGTTTTCTCGGCTACGCCCGCGCATCCAACACCGAATTACAAAGTCAAATCGCCCTACTTAGCGACATAGGCAAACTCAACACCGAGCATCCACTCCACGACCAAATCGGACACCTTGGCGCGATGCTCTCAGCCTTCATGGCACAACTCAGGTAAAAAGCTGCTGGGAACGCGGACGTCCACGTCCGAATAGATTTTTCTGTGTCAAAAGACCTGTGAGATAATGCTCTGCTTTTCCTTGTTATAGGGTTTTCGTTATAATAATACGGTAGGGTGGACTTAAGAAAGCCAATGATGACCGTTGAAGTAAATCAAAATGCAGAAGCAATAAAACATGATATATCTATTACAATATTATCGTTGGTTGGATTGTTGCTTATTTGGTATCCCACTATTTATGTCATTTTTGACCGTATTATAAATGACGGTCTAACATTTCTATTTTTGAACATTTATTATATTCTTGTCGCAAGTTTGGTAATTCCGGTGTCTATCATTTTGTTGATACGGCGAAATTGTCTGATGTATCAAAAAGCCATTATTTGTGTCAATTTCATTTCAATCGCTTATTTTTTATATTCGAATTGGTGATAGGGTGGCAATAATGTACGATGCAATTATTAGCCATCCAACAATCCGTTTCATAACGCGAAGCCTCGCTTCGCGCGGCTTCGCTGGCCTGGGCCTTAGGTAATTAAATGTTCGAGATCCGAAGGCTTCTAAAGGGCGGTGCTGAAGAATCATTCGAAAAAATGAAGGCTGTCTGGCTGCGCGATAACATGGTTCATTTATTGCATGTAGGATGGAGTCCCGAAAAAACACTCCAATGGCGGTTGGTTGAATCATGGGCCAAGTATCACCCGAATGATAGACAGCTATTAATCGATGGATTGAAAAATGAATCGAATCAAATTGCGGCATACTGCCTACTGGCATTAAAGCACTATCCAGACTTCGACCCAATGTGTGTTCCAAGTTGCGTGTTTAATCGCGACGGAACTATAACAGTAATTATCGCTGATCTCGCAGAGGAGGAGTCATTCAGTGGATTTGTCACCACCCAATGTGAATTGGCAAGGAAATACTTACCCAACAAGTCGATCCCCAGCAACTCGGGTCCCGCGACCTTTCACGACTTATTTGTTAAGTTTGAGGATTGTGGCGATAGCCATGGATTTACGTTTAAAGATGGTGTTGAATTTATGGGTTGGGTGATGGAAGTTGCGACGGATTCGATAAAAATTATGTGGGCCCCATCGCCATTTTATGGGCAAAGTAGAGGTACTGACGAATGGAGTCCACCTGATCAGTGGGTGAAGTTTACTGAAATTGATTTGTCTTCTTTGTCCTTTTGGGATGACGATAAGAAATGTTGGATGTTATTTAATTTTGGTGATGTGAAACCTCTTCATAAAAAACCATGGTGGAAAATCTGGTAACAATTATAACGGAGAAAATCGATGGCAATCGACAGAGCAGACTGGCATTACGGCGGTGATTTCCCTGAAGGATTACCAATAGAAGCTGGCGGTACGCATATTGGGTTCTTTTTGTATTGGATAATTACCAATGACCATCTTGGTTTAGATCACACTGAAGATGATTTTTCGGAAGAGATTATTCAGGCGGTGAAGTCTGGGCAACGCACGGGGCGCGATTTTTTGTTTGATGCCTGTGATGAAAAATTTTGGGATGATGATTGTTCGGAGGAAGTTTTACCCTTTGTTAAAGATTACTATGTAGATGGCGAATACTTAAATGATATAAGCGGTCTCTTTGATCAAGACTTTGAATCTGTTTATCATGTACCAGACACTATAGAAAATGCACAGCGGGTATCAGCTCTCATTAGTGAAAAATACAGTCAGTGGAAAAGCAATAAGTAATGGGAAAACCAGTATACAGCCAATCTGCGGTAGTGCCCTATATCATAGAGAATGATGTGATTAAGGTCATTATGATTACCTCGTTGAATACAGGCCAATGGAGTATTCCAAAGGGGAATGTCGAAGACTATTTAACCCCGCAAGCATCTGCTCTGAAAGAGGCGGAAGAAGAGGCCGGTATTTTTGGTGATGTAGTCGGTGAGCAGTTGTGTGAATACACCTATGAGAAATGGGGTGGTATCTGTCGTGTCGATGTGTATGCGATGCAAGTGCAACATATTGCAGAAGAATGGGATGAATCAGATATAAGAAAACGAGTCATCATTCCTATAGACGAGGCTATAAAGAAAATCAGACCAGAGCAGCAGATCGCCTTGCATAGCTTACGAGAATCCTTGAGATGAACTGGACCATTGCGGATAGCTTCATTCTGTGTGCTGTATGGCTCATCAATGCAATGATTTGGCGAGGAATTAGTATAAGAGAGTTCCCGGACGAATCAGGACTGAAGCGCTTGCTATACTGTGTTGTTATGGGAACAATATCACTTCCGCTTGCTCCATTTTTAATCATGATGAAATTACTAGAATTCTTAAGAATGCCAATTCATGAAGATAATATTGAAAATGAAATGGAAATCGTCGAAGAGCAGCACGTTGTGACTAGTTGGTATGGGGATAAAATATGGATGCTAATTTTTGTGGTGATTTCTCTTCCTCTCTATGCTGGCATATGGTACTTATTCTATGTGTTTTAATTCTGATGAATGGATAAAAGGAGTCTGAGGTGAAAATGTATATACTCATCAAGGACGATGTCCCAGTTGGGTTTGCCACCTTGGCAGCTGCACACGCCTCCTTGGCGGCCTATTTGAAATTTCAAGATACACCTGAAGTATTGGAGTGGTTGAGTGGTCCTTTTTACAAAGCTGTTTGTCGGGTGAATGACAAAGAATTTGAAAAGGCAAAGACTTTTGATGATCACGTGGTACTGACCGAATCAGCGTTTGATAATCAAGAAGTGGCAATCGCATTTAAACCACGTGAAGAGTGGCCAAAACCATTTAAGTTTTATAGGTTGTACAAATAGTCATTACTGATTGGAAAAATATATGAGTAAGAAAAAACTAACGATAATTGGAGCTACGGGATTTCTCTCTACATCCATCACCCGACAATTGGTCGAGGATGGAGTAGATGTCTGTGTAATTGCGCGAAATCCGGAGAAGGCGAAGCAGGTCTTGCCTGACTCTGTTACTATTTTGCGGGGTGATGTTGCCGATGAGGAAAACTTAATAAGCGCATTCGTCGGCACAGAGACTCTGTACATACATCTGAATACAGAAACAACGGACATGGACCTTGAGTTTTATACCGAACGTGAAGGTGTGCAGAATATTGTGAATGCTGCAAAAGCGAATGGTGTTAAACATATAATGCAGATTGCTGGCATGGAGTCTTTGCGAGAAGACTTTTTCTTGAATGGAGCTTTGGAAACCAAGCGCATTCGAGAACAGGGAATGGAATATATAAAAGAATCAGGTATTCCGTATACGTTTTTCTTTTGTTCGTTCTTTGTCGATAGTTTTATTCGCTTCGTGGAAGACAATATGTTGTTTGTGTTTGGCGAACTGCCGCATGAAGTGTATTTCACGAATAGCCTTCAATTGGCTGGACATATTCATTTAGCAATTGATAACGACACGGCTTTGAACAAGCAATACGCCATTCAGGGGAAAGAAAGTTCAACGTTTGAACAAGCGGCCCTAGAATTCTTTCGGGCTTATAATTCAGATGTTGCTGTGCAGAAGGTGCCTATTGCAACTATCGACGAATTAGGCCTTCCATCTGGTGACGCTGCCTTCTTAAAGCATGTCTGGGAAATATGCGATGGATTTCAAGAAGAATTTGTTGCCAATGATACCTATCGCGATTTAGGTGAGCCGTTGATGGATATTAATCAATGTGCACGTTCATTGAAAAACAATACATAGCTATACTTAGATTATTGGGATATTTAAAACCTTGTCTAAAGAAAAACTATACGAACTAATCGAGTCACATAAAGTTGACGAAGTCGATTCGATCTTACGAGACGATAGAGAATTGGCGCATGAAGTTTTTATGGATGGAAAAGGTGGAAAGCTAAGCATCTACCATCTCTCTGCTTTATTGAATTCGACGAAACTTTTTGAGATTGGCTTGCAACACGGAGTGGCATTTAACGAAACTTTGGATAATTGGACCTCCGCACATTATTGTGCAGCGAACGATTCTTTAGATGTGCTGAACCTTTTAATTGAACATAATCAGCCAGTAAACAATAAAGATGATCGAGGTAAAACTCCTTTTTACTGGGCAGTGCTGAGAAAGCATTTTCAAATTGCCGATTTATTATTGGCACAAGGTGTCGATGTGAATGTTACTTATAAAATCGACACACCGATTCCATTATTACATCACGAGGCCAAGGATGGGAAGGTCCAGGGTCTCGAATATTTGCTAAAAAATGGAGCTAATCCAAATTTGCAGACTAGCTTCGAGGATTCTTTGGATGCCGCCTTGCATTGGGCTTGTAAAAAAGGCAAGCATAAATCCGTAGAATTATTAATGAAATACGGTGCTGATAAGAACCTTAAAAATAATGCAGGTCAAACACCAGTAGATTTGGCGACTGATGAGTCTATCATCAGTTTGTTCAAGAAGTGAATGTAGGGGAAGAGCGATGGACTTAGCTGAGCTTAATGCATATATGATTCACATTGGCGAAGGTAAAAAACTGTCTGGCGCAGATAAGAAAACAATAAAAGCGGAGCTACCAGGCTTGATTGAAAAAATTCAAGTACGGGCAGTTCCCGATAAGATTTCCTTACCTAGTGGTGATAAAATTGGCTCTGCATCAAGGATAACGGCTTTGAAGTGCCATGCGATTTTATTGGCGCGCAAAGCCTTTGGTAAGAATTATATCAAAGAAGACCCTGCTTTTGAGTCCTTGGCTCAAGACATTTTGTTCTTTGTGATGCGGGGGCACTTCAATGGCGGCGGTGTGAAGGGCGAGTTTTGCTGCCCTTCATGCACGCTATCATTGCTTCCACTTTATGAAACAGACTGTTTTAAGTGGGTGAGTTGCGGTGAACTTGCTGAAAATGTTAAAAAATCATTGAAAAATAAAAGGTCCATATTCAGTGGGAAATATTCTGAAAAATACATGCTATGGGCTAGCAGCATAAAATAGGAGTTTATAATTTTATCATGAGTAAGTACATCATTTTATATCGCTCAGGCGGAACGCATAAGATGCAATTCACCGAAGAAGTACAAAATCAAATTGCCGATGACTGGGACCAATGGGTCGCCGACCTTGGTGATTCCTATGTTCAAAGCTCGCCAATCCAACGGGGTGGTATAATTGTTAGTTCTCAGGGAGAAACTGAGGTCGAAGTCAGCGATGAAATGGTTAATGGCTATATAATAGTTCAAGCAAATATCCAAGATGAAGTTATCGAGATGAGTAAGAATTGTCCGTTGTTTAAAGTGGGCAAAGTTTTTGAAATTCGCAAATTACCGAGTCATTAATGAGTTCTGAAAAGCAGTTAATCAGTTTAGCACGCCGGAAGAAGTGGGAAGAACTTGCGGCAGCGATCAATGAACATCCTCAACTTGTGTGTATGCATGAGACTGCCGTTAAAGAGGTGCGCTATTTTGGTGATTGGAACTCGTTAACAGGAATTTATGCATTGGTGGCCGATAACCCAAAAGGGCTAAAGGCTGCACTTAAAAAAGAACCAGCATTAAAATATGTGGCACCCGTTGGTTTTGGTATGGGTATTGGTCGTTTGCATCACCATGCTGCGCATAAAGAGAATGATGCGCTAAAAATATTATTAGATCTCGGGTTTGAAGCGAATGATATCTCTGCCAATACACCAGGCTCACAGAAAATGTTCATAGGTGGTTCAACGCCTATCTATGGAGCGTTGGTTAATAAAAATATTGCCAATGCACAATTGCTCGTTGAGTATGGTGCAGATGTATCGCATCAAGACCGGGATGGTGAACACGCATTGCATGTTACTGCTGCCAAGGGGCATTTTGAAGAGACGAAATGGATACTCGAGCAGGGTGTGAGTCCAAACATGCAAGATGTTTATGGCATGACACCGCTGCACAGTGCTGCACGGCGCGCCTCATCACCAAAGACATTGGAATTGCTCATTGATGGGGGTGGTGATATATCCATAAAGAACAATGAAGGAAAAACGCCATTAGACTTAGCGCGCGAACATAAGAAAAAGAAAAGCATAGCTTTTTTAGAAAAATACTAAGTGGGGATGTTGACATGCTTGATCAGGTGAATGCAGATGAATGTGTCTTTGAAGATTCAACACAGCCCGGTGATTATGCAGTTCTGAACCCGCGCATAGAGATCATTGATGCTATGTCGGTAAAATTCACAGCGACATTGAAGGGACCTGAAAATACACAGGTAATTGGCCGTGCATGGATTTCTGATGAAGATGGTGGAATGATTGAAGTTGAAACCGATGAACAGGAAGCAGGAAGTGAGATGTCATTGGTGCTTAGCATTCCTAAACCAAAGGACTTAAATGGCGAGATGATTATATGTGCCCGTGTTGAGTGGCCACTTTATCAGACTAAGCATGTGGTTAAATGCGTGTTAGTTAAATCGTGAATTTCAAAAAACCGCCATACCGCATTTGCTTAGTAATGCTCTGTGCTTTCATGAGTTGTTCGGAACCACGAAACCTAATAGAGCAAGCTCAAACGCCAAGCAAGGAACAGAAGAAAGTAGCGAAACTCTATTTTCCAGAAATAGACAAAGACGAATTGGGTGTCGATGCTATCGTTATTCCAGGAGCATGGATTAAGATTGAAACGGGCTATTTGCGGACGCGTACCTATAAGAGACATAACGACTTGGTGAATTCCATCTATTTAACTTGTTACGATGCTGATCTCGAGTCAGTGATGAAGCAAATACGTGAACGCTATAAAGCATATATTAATCCGATGGCTCCTGATAAGCCGCGCGAGTTAGTGCTAAGTATCAATAATGTTGATCTTTTAATACGTGTACAAAAAGACTTTTATGTGACCACAGATCAACTTGGCATGCATATGGTGCCCACTAGTAGAGGATACAGGCAAATTTACAATCCCAATGAAGAGCCTGGAACGGAAATTCCTATGGGTACGACAGTAGTATTTTTGTGTGATTCTTATATTAGCTATGACGCAACGTGGTATAAACCTTAAAGATGTGATCTAAGAGATTTGCGATGGATTATTTCGGCGAAGAGAGTCCTCAGAATATGCCTGAGCACATGTTTTATGGTGCCTTGTATGTTGATTACGATACTGCCATCCGTGGTAGACCGGAACTGCAAAATTTTTCAGTATGTCCACGGCATTGGTATATAGATGCAGTGTATAAATGTTTAGATTGCAAAAAGAAATTTACCTGGGAGGCAGAAGAACAACGGCAATGGTTTGAAGAATGGAAATTTTGGATTGATTCCGAACCAAACCATTGTCCAAGGTGTCGAGTCAAGCATCGTCATTTAAAGGCATTGAGGGAAGAATATGATGAATTGGTGGGATCAGCTAGGAATAAAGGCAGTATCGAAGATAAGAAACGTATTTGTGCAATTATAGAAGAATTGCAGCAGCATTTCAGATCGTTACCTGACAAGATGCTGGAGACGTTAGCAGTGTTTAAGAAACAAATTGATCGGAATAATACTGAGTAAATTAAACACATAAGAAGGGCCTAATTACTAGAATCTGCCTAGGTCCCATAAGCATTTCCAATAAGAAATCTCAAATTATCCCATACCATTTATCTCAATGACCACACTCATGGTTTTTCGTAATGATCTGCGTGTTGCTGATAACACGGCGCTTTGGCATGCCCAGCAAAGCGGGGATGCAGTAATAGCGCTATTCTGTTACACACCAAAACAGTGGCAGGCCCATGACCTCGGGCCAAATAAAGTTGCATTTATTCATGCGCATGTGCGGGCGCTCAGTGAAGCTTTGGCTAAATTAGGTATTCCTTTACTTATTCGCAGCAGCAAGGATTTCACTGCAAGTGTGAAAGACGTGCTCAAAGTCGCTCGTGCACACCATGTCAATGACGTGCATGTGAATATTCAGTATGAGTGGAATGAGCGTGAGCGCGATAAGGCCTTAGATGCTGCGCTAGCCAAGCATGACATCACCTTGCATCGCCATGTTGATCACACCGTGGTACATCCCAGTGCGATACAAACCGGTAGTGGTGATTATTATAAAGTCTTTACGCCGTATAAGCGTGCCTGGATTACTCATTGCATTGACCAGGAGATTCCGCAGCAGGAATTAAAAATCAAAAAACAGAAGCCGATAAGCCTTAAGGCAGACCCTATTCCAGATCGTATCAGTGGCTACCACATACAGGCAGCATTGGATGGCCCATTAAAAGGTTGGCCATGTGGTGAAAAAGCAGCGCAAAAAATCTTACGCGATTTTATTAATCAACGTGTCAAAGGTTATAAGACGGCACGTGATGTGCCTGCGCTTGATGCGACCAGTCGATTATCTGCCTATTTAGCCATTGGTATTATTTCGCCACGTCAGTGCCTGCGCGCAGCCTTGGCCGCAAATGATGGACGTTTGGGTGGCGGTGATGTTGGAATAGATACGTGGGTAAGTGAATTAATTTGGCGCGAATTTTATGCTCACGTGATTTTTGGATTTCCGCATATTTGTAAAACCCATGCATTTAAGCGGCAGACCGATGCGATTGCGTGGAATGACAACCAGTCACATTTCGATGCGTGGCGCAATGGTGTAACTGGCATTCCAATCGTCGATGCTGGGATGCGTCAGTTACGCCAAACGGGATGGATGCATAACCGCGTGCGTATGATCGTGGCGATGTTTTTAAGTAAAAATTTATTTTTAGACTGGCGACTTGGTGAGCGTCATTTTAATCAGCATTTAATTGATGCTGATTTCGCTAGCAATAATGGGGGTTGGCAGTGGTCGGCGAGCACTGGTACCGACGCAGCCCCGTATTTTCGTATCTTTAACCCCTACAGTCAAAGCGCACGTTTTGATCCTGATGGCGAATATATAAAGACGTATGTGCCAGAATTAGCGGAGCTTGATAAGAAGTATATTCATGAGCCGCATAAAGCGCCGGATGAAATTTTTGAAACCCTCAATTATCTAAGACCAATCGTTGATTGTAAAAAGACTCGTCAGGCAGCGATCGATGCCTTCAAGAGTCTTGGGAAAAATAATTAGTCGATTTCAATACGATCTGAATGAGTGCGTTGGTGAATGCCCCACCATAGTGTGCGAATCATAAAAAAGAGAACTGGTAGAAAAACTGGGTATGGCCATAAGATGCTATACCAGGTATGATAGGGCACAGAATACCCGACGTTAATAGTATTGATATCAGTGAGGATCTTATTGCCATTTTTATCACGAGCACCGTTCCAGTAAGGACTCTTTAAAAACTGCTCGGCTTTTTCTTTACTTTGAAAATAATGAGTTAACTCTGGATTAGAAGATCCCTTATGGATGAGTATGAGTTTGGATTTCCCAGAAAGGTACTGAATAGTTGGCATCACCATGACACCAGCAATAGCTAAGGGGAAAAGGAAAATGGCGATCCATAACACCCAGACCTTTTCATTGTCAGCTATGTCGTTTTTGGTAAGCATTTAATCCCAAGAAAGAATAACTTTACCAGATTTACCAGACAACATCGCTTCAAAACCATTTTGAAAATCATCAATGTTAAATCGATGCGTAATGATTTTATCAATGTCGAGTCCACTTTGCAGCATCGAGACCATTTTGTACCAAGTCTCAAACATTTCGCGGCCGTAAATGCCTTTTATTTGCAAACCCTTAAAAATAACCCGTGACCAATCGATGGCGGTTTCACCTGGTGGAATACCGAGCATCGCAATTTTACCGCCGTGATTCATGGTATCGACCATATCGCGGAAAGCCTGTGCATTACCAGACATTTCAAGTCCAATATCAAAGCCCTCGGTCATGCCGAGTTCACCCATGCAGTCTTTAATGCTTTCTTTACTGACATTAACCGTACGGGTAGCCCCGAGTTTTTTAGCTAGGTCCAAACGATAATCGTTAATATCACTGATCACCACATGGCGGGCACCGATGTGCTTGCAAATCGCCACTGCCATGATGCCGATAGGTCCAGCACCGGTAATTAAGACATCCTCACCAACGGTATTAAAAGAAAGTGCGGTATGCGCGGCATTACCGAATGGATCTAAAATTGAAGCCAAATCATCGCTGACATTATCGGGGATAGGAAAAGCGTTCACTGCAGGAATAACTAAATATTCAGCAAAGGCACCGGCGCGATTAACGCCAACGCCTTCGGTATTGCGGCATAAATGGCGCAAACCGGCGCGACAGTTACGGCAATGACCACAGGTAATGTGACCTTCGCCAGAAACACGGTCGCCAACCTGTAGTCCTTTGACTTCGCTACCGATTGCGGCGACAGTACCAACGAATTCATGACCAACGCACATCGGTACAGGAATGGTGTCCTGGGCCCATTGGTCCCAATTATAAATATGAATATCGGTGCCGCAGATCGCAGTTTTGCTGACTTTAATTAAAACATCATTAGAACCGTATTCCGGTTGCGGAATATCTTCTAACCAAATGCCAGTTTCTTTTTTTGCTTTAACCAGGGCGCGCATTAGGAAATCACTCCAAGTTCTTTGCCAATTTTTGTAAAGGCAGCAATGGCTTTATCGAGATGCTCTTTATTTAAGGCAGCAGACATTTGTGTGCGAATACGTGCGAGGCCTTTGGGCACTACTGGGAATGAAAAGGCGATCACATATATGCCTTCGTCGAGTAGTTTATCAGCCATTTCTTTGGCCAATGCCGCATCGCCAATCATTACTGGAATAATCGGGTGATCACCAGGCACTAAATCAAAACCAGCTTCACTCATGCCTTTGCGGAAATATTCACTGTTCTCGGTTAATTGCGCGCGTAAAGCAGCACCATTTTCAACTAAGTCTAACGCTTTAATTGATGCTGCCGCTATGCTCGGCATTAATGAATTAGAAAATAAATACGGGCGTGAACGCTGACGCAACCAATCAACAATTTGTTGACGAGCTGCGGTATAGCCACCCATGGCACCGCCTAGGGCTTTGCCGAGTGTGCCGGTAATAATATCAACGCGGTCACTGACGCCGCAGTATTCAGGCGTGCCACGACCATTTTCACCAACAAAGCCAACCGCATGCGAATCATCAACCATGACCAAGGCATTATACTCATCAGCGAGTGAACAGATTTCAGCTAGGTTAGCGATGATACCATCCATCGAAAACACGCCGTCGGTCGCAATCAGAATAAAACGTGCGCCTTTAGCGGCTTCGAGTTGTTTGCGCAAATCCGCCATATCATTATTGGCGTAGCGAAAGCGTTGTGCTTTGCATAAGCGTACGCCGTCGATAATACTCGCGTGATTTAAGCTGTCAGAAATAATAGCATCTTCGGCTGTTAAGAGTGTCTCGAACAAACCACCGTTAGCATCGAAGCAGGACGAATACAAGATGCAGTCGTCTTGTTGTAAAAAAGTGCTGAGTCGGCCTTCGAGTTCTTTGTGCACATCCTGGGTACCGCAGATAAATCGTACGGAGGCCATGCCATAACCATTGTGACCCAAGGCCTCTTGTCCGGCTTTGATTAATTCCGGATGATTAGCGAAGCCAAGGTAGTTGTTGGCGCACATGTTGATGACCTGGTCGCCACTAGCGACTTCGATGGCTGCCTGTTGCTGCGAAACCAAGACACGTTCGTCTTTAAACAGGCCTTCACTCTTCAACTGTTCGAGAGATTCACTGAGGTGGGCTAATAAGGGGTGCATGCTGCTCCAGGTGGGCCGGGACTATATATAACAATTTGTCCATATCCAAGCGTTGACGCTCGTAATTTCGTAGCAATCCTCCGGTGCTCAGGAGATACAAATGGGTGCGAGTGTTGTCGTCTTAGCTGCTGGTATGGGCTCTCGTTATGGTGGGTTGAAGCAATTGGATGCGGTTGGTCCAAGTGGTGAAACCATTATCGATTATTCTATCTACGATGCCATTCGTGCCGGATTTACGAAAATCGTTTTTATTATACGTCGTGATATTGAAGACGCGTTTAAGGAAGTGGTTGGTTCTAAGTATGAAGGCCGTATCGAAGTGGCCTATGCCTTTCAACAATTAGATGCGCTGCCAGAGGGATACTCGTTACCGGAAGGTCGTGAAAAACCCTGGGGCACTGGCCAAGCGATTTTGTGTGCTCGCGATGTGGTGAACGAAAATTTCGTGGTGATTAATGGTGATGATTTTTACGGTGCTGATTCGTTTAAGACCGCAGCCGATTATTTAGCAACGGCTAAAGATGGTGATAAAGCCGACATCAGCATGGTTGCCTTTATTTTACGCAACACGCTTTCTGATTTTGGCAGCGTGTGTCGTGGTGTCTGCAGTACGGATGACAATGGTAATTTAAGTGGTCTCAAGGAATGCTGCGGCATTGAACGCGAGGGTGACGGTGCGGCTTATACCGATGATGACGGTGTTAAACATAGTTTCACTGGTGATGAATTGGTGTCGATGAATATGTGGAATTTCACTCCGTCTATTTTTGATGAAATCGAATCGCAGTTTGTCGATTTCTTAAAAGAACGCGGCACCGAAATGAAATCTGAATTTTATATTCCATCAGTGGTTAACGAAATGCTCGCCAGCGATCGCGCTGCCGTCAATGTACTCCGCAGCACCGCCCAATGGTTCGGCGTCACCTACCGCGAAGACAAAGACTTCGTCCAACAATCGATTGCTAAGATGGTCGAAGAAGGCGTATACCCCAAGTCACTTTGGGGATAAAATAAAGTTTTGAGTACCGGACCGCGAAGCGGTCGCGGGGGTGAATTCGGTAAATGCGAAGCATTTAAAAAAGCACGGGCGTGCTTTTTGGCCGAAGAATAGGCAACTTTATGTTGCCGTGGATTCGGGGGTGGAACCCCCGATGTAAACTAAGGAAGAAACTTCCCAAACTCTTTTTTAATTTCCGATGACGGAATCGCAAAGGTCATAATCGAACCGTGTGCGCCTACGTCTTTGGGATCAATTCCCAAGGTGATTATGCCGAGGACTTTGTTACTGGCACGATCAAGCAGTGGGCCACCGCTGCAACCTTGACTGGCGCTGGCTTCGGTTTGTAAGAAATAAGGTTTATTTTCTTTTTTGCGTACCGACGTAATCGACCCTTTAGTCATGGTTAATTCAACGGCATTCGTGCCAAGCGATTGGCCTATTGATGCACCAAGCGGATAACCAGCGGTAAGTATATCTTTTGTTACTTCGTAAGTTTTATCGATTTTTAGGTACGTGTATTGTTTGCCAGTTTTAATCGGTTTGAGAAGCGCAAGGTCGCGATTTTTTGAAACGGCAACAATTTTGAAATTTTCTGCTTCGCGCTTTTGGCCTTGTTCCCAGTAAATCGTTGCGGTGGTATTTTTATCATGAGCTCCAATAACATGGCGATTGGTGATAAGGTAGCCTTTGCTGTTGATAAAGAATCCAGAGCCTGTGCCTATTTTGGAGGCAACTAAGACGACAGCCTTTTTTATTTTTTTAGTATCAGCTTTGCCGATGGCGGTAGATTTTTCGGAGCCCGTACTTGGCTCTTCGCCATTTTTTTCTTGCTGTTGTTTTTTGATCAGCTTTTCAAGTTCTTTTCGGGCTTTATCTTCTTGTAGTTTTTTAATATCTAAAAGTTCTTCATAGGTCTTTGACTTGGGAATGACAATTGCGTAGGTGACTTCTAAGCTGCGGCGCAAGCGGTCGACACGGGCTTTTTCAGCAATTTGTGTTTTGCTATCAGAGCGTTTCTCTAATTTCCAATAGATGACACGCAATTGTTCGAGCGTTGGATTGTCGGGTAGTTTTTGTTTTTTCTCATCGCGCAAATAATCGATAAGTGCGAGTCGTTCACCAAGACCGATAGGGTCTTCAATGGGAGCAGGCTTTTTGCCCATATCCTCAGCGGCGCATGCGATGCATAAACTTAAACATGCTAGAATAATGAGAAGGCGCATGCTTCGATTGTATAGGCTTGCACGGCCAAGGTCCAGACAGACTTATGCTAAAAACAACGACACCATCACTTAATCAAGCGATGGTGTCGTAATCATTGTGCTAACTGTTCTTAGAGCTTAGCTGAGGTCTGTGAGTTCAACCCAAGCCTTGCTGTCATGCGATTTGAGACTTTCTTCTGCGAGCTGTACGCCTTTAGCACCTTCACGCAGCGTCCAGCGGAATGGCTCATCATAGACGACATGCTTGAGGAATAATTCCCACTGCACTTTAAATGCGTTTTCATATTCGCAGGAATCAGGAACTTCTTGCCAAGCGTCATAGAAATCGATTGGATTGTCGATGTCTGGATTCCACACAGGGCGCGGCGTAGAACTGTGATGTTGTACCCAACATTTACGCAAGCCAACTAAAGCTGAGCCTTCAGTGCCATCAACTTGCATAACGAATAAGTCATCGCGACGAACGCGGACATTCCAGCTCGAGTTGAATTGACAGATCACGTTGTCATCGGTTTTAAATAAGGCGTAGGCAGAATCATCAGCGGTACATTTATATTTATCACCATTTTCATCGACGCGCTCTGGGATATGTGTTGCAGCATGACAAAGCACGGAGTTAACGTTACCAAATAAATTGTCGATGACGTAACGCCAGTGACAGTGCATGTCGATGATCATACCACCGCCGTCTTCTTTGCGGTAGTTCCAGCTAGGACGTTGTGCTGGTTGGTCATCAACGTGGCCAGTAAATACCCAATAACCGAATTCACCACGTACAGATAAAATGTCGCCAAAGAAACCTTGCTGTTTAAGCATTTGGAATTTACGAATGCCTGGCAACCACAATTTGTCCTGAACCACACCGTTTTTTAGTCCGGCTTTTTCAGCTAACTCAGCCAAAGCTAATGCTTCATCTGTAGTAACGGCTGTTGGTTTTTCGCAGTAAATTGATTTGCCAGCGGCAACGGCTTTTTCGACAAAGTCCTTGCGGAACGTGGTGCCTGAAGAATCGAAAAAGATTTCGTTGTAATCATCAGCGAGTGCTTCATCTACATTGGTAGTCCAACGTTCGACGTTGTATTTTTTAGCCAGTGCTTCGACCTTTGCCGCGTTGCGACCAACTAAAATCGGATCAGGCATAATGCGATCGTCACCATGAGCGACGCCGCCTTGCTCGCGGATTGCTAAGATAGAACGTACTAAGTGTTGGTTGGTGCCCATGCGTCCGGTAACACCACTCATAATGACGCCAATATTTTTTACAGCCATTCCAGTCCTTTCTAACTGTGTGCCTTATAGGCTTCGATAATTTGATTGAGATAATCGTGTTGATTGAGTGACCAATATTTAGTCGAGAAAATTTCTACTTCATTAAAACCGTCAAAGCCTGCTGCTTCAACCCAGCCGCGAATTTGTGGAATATCAATTGCACCTTCGCCCATTAAACCACGGTCGGTTAATAAATGTTCAGGTTCTTCTTTGAAATCACAGACGTGAAACGCAAATAAGCGATTAGCTTCACCGCAGCGTTTAATTTCAGCTTCGAGGTCGTGATCCCACCACAAATGATAAACGTCAACGGCTACGCCAACCCATTCGGAGTTCAATGCATCGCAAACATCGTTGGCACATTTCATTGAATTAATTGCCGAGCGCGAGGGGGCATAAACCGGATGTAATGGTTCGACTGCTAGTTTAACGTTACGTTCAGCAGCGTAGTCAATTAAATCAGCAATGCCGTCTTGGATCTGCCCAATATTTTGCTGGACGTTTTGGCCCATTGCAGCACCGCACACCAAAACTAATACGAGCATATCAAGGGCGTGGCATTCATCAATGGCCTTTTTATTTTCAGCAATCGCAGCGTCGCGTTCGGCTTTATCGGTGTGGCAGAAAAAACCACCGCGCGCCACTGATACCGGAGCGAGCCCTGCATCATACATGTGTTGTTTGACTTTAGCTAAATCGAGTCCGGCATAGGTTTCACGCCACATGGTGATGCCTTTGACACCGGCACGCGCGTAGTTTTCAATACACTCATCCATGGACCACGGTTTGGTGGTAAAGGTATGAACGCATAATTTATCTAAAGAATCAATAGCCATTAAATACTGTCACCTGGATAATAATTACTGTTAAGAAATTCTTGCATGAGTTCAGTATTGCGATCAATGACGCGGTGCTGAATCCATTTACCAGCATGTCGACCGATGTCGTAAACAGGTAAACTCATGGTGGCGATGCGTGGATTTACTAATTGTAAGATTGGCGAGTTGTCAAATCCGGTAATACAGACGTCTTGCGGCACGCGAATACCAATTGCCTGAGCTTTTTGCAGAATCGATACCGCTAATACGTCATTAAAGCAAATAAAGCAGTTGTAATCTTCTTTCATTTTTTCGCGAATAATTTCACCATGAATCTGGTTAACATTTGCTACGGTCCATACATCAATGCGGTCATTAAAAGTGATGTTTAATTCTTCGCAGGCTTTGCGCATGCCACTGAGGCGTTCGTTGGCTAAATCAGGGACTGCACTTAAATTAATATAAAGCGGTTTGACTTCGTCGCGTTTATCGGTGACTTGACGCATCAGATTGAGCATCGCGGTGTCATGATCGCAGGTAATAAAGTCTTGATGATCACGTACACGGTTGAGTAGGACGTATGGAATTTCGCGATCGTGGAGGGTGTCGCATAATTGCTGACTGGCATTGGTGAATGCGAAAATAACGCCGTCGACATCACCGCCTTTTTTATGTGAGAATAAATCCAGACGCGCATCTTCGATTTCGCAGACTAAATTCGCGCGTGAGGGGGCGAGGCCATCTTTCATGCCGCTAATTAATTCAGTTAAATCATAGAATAAATTTAAATGTGCAGCTTGGCGACGCGGCAAGACAACTTTTATATTTAAGACCGCGCGATCGCGATGGCGACGGATGCGACGTTTCTGGTAACCGAGACGTTCAGCGGTCTCACGAATACGTTGGCTGGTAGCTTCACTGATTAAAGCGGATCCGTTCAATACACGTGAGACGGTACTGGTGGAAATGTCGAGCTCTTGGGCAATATCGTAGATAGTTACACGGGACATGGCTTCTCAGATCGCTTAACTTGTTGCATGCAATAATCTAAGAAGGGTGCCCACTGTCAAGGACTCATGGCCAAAAGTGGACGAATAGACAAATTCTGAAAAATGATGTCAAGTAACACGTGTTATCAAGGACTATTGAACATCAAATCAGTCATTTGCTTAAAACTATTGTCTATAATGATGTGCCCCTAACACAGAAATTCAAAGCACCCAGAAACGAGAGAGGAATTCCATGGGTAAAGAATATTTTCCAGAAGTCAGCCAGCCGATCGCCTATGAAGGTGTTGATTCCGATAATCCGTTGGCCTTCCATTATTATGATGCTGACCGCGTTGTCGCTGGTCGCCCGATGAAAGATCATCTGCGTTTTGCCGTTGCTTACTGGCATACCATGCGTGGCACTGGCAGCGATCCATTTGGCGGCGGTGTTTATGATCGTCCATGGGGTCAGGGTTCGACCGAAATGGAACAAGCGCACGACACGATGGACGCTTCATTTGAATTTGTTTCTAAATTAACAGCACCGTTTTGGTGTTTTCATGATCGCGATATTGCGCCTGAGGGTGGGAGTGTTGCGGAAAGCAATGCAAATTTAAAAGAGATCGTTGATCACGCCGAGCAAAAACAGAACGAAACCGGCATTAAATTATTGTGGGGTACTGCGAATTTATTTTCGCATCCACGTTATACCCATGGTGCGGCGACTAATCCTGATCCACTGGTCACTGCACATGCAGCGGCACAGGTTCGACGTGCCATTGATGCAACCATTCAATTAGGTGGTGCTGGTTATACCTTTTGGGGCGGTCGTGAAGGCTATGCCTCATTAATAAATACGAATTTAAAACAAGAGCGTGAGCAATTAGCGGCGTTTTTGAAAATGGCGATTGCTTACGGTCGCTCTCAAGGCTTTGAAGGTGATTTCTACATCGAGCCTAAACCGGGTGAGCCAACCACTCATCAATATGATTACGATGCAGCAACAGTTATCGGTTTCTTGCATGAATTTGATTTAATGAATGACTTAAAATTAAATATCGAAGCCAATCACTGTACGCTCGCTGGTCATACCTTTGAGCACGACTTGCAAACAGCTGCGGCTGCTGGTCGTTTGGGTTCGGTTGATGCGAATCACGGCGCCATATTAGGCTGGGATACCGATGAGTACCCAACTGATTTAGCTAGCAACGTACAAGCTTTATTGGTTGTGCTGAAAATGGGCGGCTTTACCAATGGCGGCTTTAACTTTGATGCGAAAGTGCGTCGTGGCTCATTTGACACGGTTGATTTATTCCACGGTCATATCAGCGGTATGGATACGCTTGCCCATTCATTGTTGATCGCCGATCGGATTATTCAGGACGGTGAAATTGATGCCTTTATCGATCAACGTTATGCTGGATGGAAAGAAGGTATTGGCGCAAAAATTCTTAGTGGTGGCGCAACCCTTGAAGAACTCGAGGAATACGCTGCTGCTCAAGGCGAAGCTGAAAAGCGCAGTGGTCGTCAAGAATTGCGCGAGCGTCTTTTCAACAAATACATATACAGCAAGAATATTCACTAAATCACATTATTGAAAAAAGGGATGGAGCCCGGCTCCATCCCTTTCTGTGTTTAAGGACGTATCATGACCCAATTGGTTCTCGGATTAGATAGCAGTACGCAAAGCATAAGCGCAGTCGTTATTGATATTGATATTGATGAAGAAAAGATAATCCACGAAGCCGCATTGAATTTCAGCCAGGAATTTCCGCATTATCAAACCGAAGACGGGGTTTTACGTGGAGACGATGCGACTGAGGTGCATGCTCCACCACTCATGTGGGTAGAAGCTTTAGATGCTTTATTTATGCAGTTGAAAGATGCTATAGATTTGAGCCAGGTTGTAGCGATAGGTGGATCTGGTCAGCAACATGGTTCGGTTTATTTAAAAGAATCGGTAAACGCCTGTTTGGCGAAATTAGATAGCAGCAGTCCATTGCACGTGCAATTAGTCGATCAATTTTCTCGGGCGACTTCACCGATCTGGATGGATGCTTCAACCAGCGCGCAGTGCGAAGCGTTAGCAGCAGATTGCGGTGGTAATGCGGCATTATGCGAAGCAACCGGTTCAGTCGCAGTTGAGCGCTTTACTGGTGCACAAATTAAAAAATTCGCCGAGCAAGACCCACAAGCCTATCAAGATACCGCTCATATTTCTTTGGTGAGTTCATTCATCAGTTCACTCTTAGTTGGTGCTATTCATGGCATTGATTATGGTGATGCCACTGGCATGAATCTTTTAGATATTCGTCAGCGTGCTTGGCATGACGATGCGGTGAAGAGTTGCGGTGCGCAATTATCAAAAAAATTACAGGCTGCTGTCGATCCGCGCGATTTTATTGGCAATATGAGTAAGTATATGCAAGAACGCTTTGGTTTTTCGGCTGACTGTCAGGTACTACCATTTTCTGGTGATAACCCGTGCAGTTTAGTTGGACTTGGCTTGGTCGAAGATGATATGACCGCAATTAGTCTTGGTACCAGTGACACCGTTTTTGGACATATCAGTTCCTTGCCAGAAACTATGAGTCAGTGGGCGCACACCTTTGTTGCACCAACTAATAATTATATGTTATTATTATGTTTTAAAAATGGCTCCCTGGCACGTGAAGCTATTCGGCAACAATGTGGATTTAATTGGGATGAATTTACTGCGGCAATTGAAGCAACGGATCCAGGTAATAACGGTGGATTTATGTTGCCGTGGTTTGACACCGAGATTGTGCCGAAGGTATTAACACCAGGTGTGCATATAAAAGAAATTGATGAACAAAACAAAGCGGCTTTGTGTCGTGGTGTGGTCGAATCGCAAATGTTAGCCATGCGTTTACATGCAGCCGAAGCAGGATTAGAACCGACCTCTATTCGTGCCACTGGTGGTGCCTCACAAAATGCTGCAATTTTACAAATAATGGCAGACGTTTTTCAATGTCCGGTTGATGTATTGGAAATAAGTAATGGCGCAGCACTTGGTGCTGGACTACGGGCAATTCAAGCGATTAAGAACTGTGATTGGCAAACGTCGGTGGCACCGTACACCCAAGTACAAGCTTCTTTGCGCAAAGAACCACGTAAACAGTTCGCAACGGTTTATAACAATATGCTCGTTGCGTATACCGAGGCTGAGCAAGCTGCGTTGAGTGCCTAAGAATCAGACGTGGCTATTAATTGATTATAGTGGTCTTTGTATAGAATCTGGCCTACACAATTGAGCACATTGTTCAAACCATGGTAGGAAAAGAGTTTAGTATGAAGGCATCAGTACTTACATCGATCTGTTTATGCTTGGTATTCATTTTGAGTCCAAGTGGTTTGTCGGCTGCCGACAAAAAGAAGGGTGAAATCAAAGAGGTTGAAACCCATCAATTGACGAACCAGGCATATATGGCTGGCTTCCGTCAATTTGCCCAAGGCACTGGTCAGAAAATACAAAGCTTTGGTAAGGGTACAGTTCGTTTGTTTACCGCTGGCAATGTAGGCATTGATCCGAAGAAAGGTGCTGAGTTAGTTACCATCGGTGAGCAAGCGGTCATGGGATTAGAAATGTGGACAGGTAAACAAAAAATGTTTACACCACGCACCAAAAGTGAAGCCGATGCCTATTGTATAGTAGTCTTGGAAAGCGATGCGGCGTTTGATAAATTCTTAGCCTTTATTCGCGAGCGTGGCACGGCAAAGACACCGAGTGGTCATGAAGACCTAACGAAAAAATTAAAAACCTTACACGGTCCACGTTGTTTTTTCACTACAGCGAAAAAATTCACGCCTATTGGCAATAATTGGATGGCGCATTTGTCAGCCAAACTTGCACTTGGCACCTATTACTATGAACGTGGCAATTCTCCTCCGATTTGGATGTCGATCAGTGTGAATTCTGAAATGGAGCGCTTACTCTGTGGCCGCCAACTTATTTTTACCATATCCTATGAAGATAACAAAAATGCATCGAAGGGTGCGACGCCGCAGGGTAATTGGGCTAAGGACTGTGCGCGTTTAATTCGCAAAGGTAAAAAAGGTGAGCTGTTCACGGCACATCAAATTATGGCCTTCGACTTAATCGGCATGACCTATAACCAGTATATTCAGCTATGGAGTCTTGGTTCCTTTTTGCGCGCTTCGACAATTGGTGGCAGTAAAAAGAAAAATAAATTTGCTAAGATTATCAAACGTACGGCCAATGGTGAAGATAATTCCAATGTGGTCTATGATGTCTTCGGTGGATCGGATAAAAATCTGACCAATGCGTGGCATCGCTGGGCAGTTAGTCAAAAGTAGTAGAACCCTCTTCGAACGCTCAAAATCAGCACGCTAGGTAAATGGCCCTGCGCAGCTAAGCTGTGGTATGCCCATAGAAGCTCCGCAGGTTTCTTTTCGTGATGGTCAGCTCTACAGCGATGCCTATGACGATGTGTATTTCTCGTCAGTCGATGGATTGGCAGAATCGCGCTATGTATTTCTAGAAAACAGTGGTTTTATCGAATGCGTAAAACAGCAGCAAGACATCGTTGTTGCCGAAACTGGATTTGGTACTGGTTTAAATTTTTTAGCGACGTGGCAGGCGTGGAAAGAACATGCTCGTGATGAATCACGACTGCATTACATCAGCATTGAAAAATTTCCTCTCAGTGCCGAGCAAATAAAAGAAGCCTTGGTTCATTGGCCCGAATTAAAACCTTACCTTGCTGCGTTGCTGAGTGCCTATCCAATCCGACGTAGTGGTTTTTACCGACTGAGTTTTGAAGATGGGCGTATTCAATTGCTTTTATATTTCGAGGATATTGTAACAGCATTACAAGAATTATCAGTGTGTGTCGATTGTTGGTATTTAGATGGTTTTGCGCCAAAACAAAATGCTGCAATGTGGTCGAGCGAATCGTTTAAGGAAATTGCACGTTTATCTAAAAAAGGAGCAGGGCTGAGCACCTTTACCGCTGCCGGCTTTGTTCGGCGTGGATTAGAAGCGCAGGGATTTGCAGTAGAGAAGGTAAAAGGTTTTGGCACGAAACGCCAAATGCTGCGTGCAAGCTATACCATTGAGAAGAAAACATCAAACTTGGAACCATGGTTTCAGATTTCAGGACAACACCATAAACCGCAGCGCATAGCGATTATAGGGGCAGGTTTAGCTGGATGCAGCGCTGCTTTTGAATGTGCGCGACGTGGCATGGATGTACATCTTTTTGATAGCCAAGGCATTGCCCAGGCAGCGAGTGGTAACGCAATTGGTATGTGCGGCCCTAATTTAGCGGCGGATGACAGTCCGTTTGCACAATTTTATTTTGCAGCTTGGCTCTATGCGACGCAGCAATTCAAAGAAATACAGAAAACCTCAGGCCAGGACATCTTTGAACAGCGTGATATTCATCATGTTTTATATGACGAACATGAGCGAGAACGAGCGCAACGCATCGTTGACCAGCAGGCCCAACTCGATGCTTGGGCAAAAATAGATAGTGACGTGTTGGGAATTACAAATTGCGCAATGGTTTCACCGCAAGCGCTATGTGAAGCTTATTGTGACCATGAACGCATCGGCATGCAAATGCAACACGTCGATTCATTAATTTATGAAAATAAGCAATGGCATTTATTTCAAAAGGAACATAGCCTTGGTCACTACGATGGAATAATAATTGCTAACGCTCAGGCGGCTATGCAATTCGAACTATGTAATTCATTAGAGGCGCAACTGGTGCGTGGCCAATTAATGTATCTCGAAAAATCCCAGCAACTGGATGCTATTTTGCACGGCGAATGTTATTTAACACCAGTGTGGAATGACCACCAGGTTCTTGGCGCTACTTTTCAGCGTGATGATCAAGATGTTCATTTACGTGAAGCTGATCAGTTAACATTAATACAGCAGTGTCGTGATACCTTGAATATTTCATTGCCCGAACAAACACTACAGGGACGCGTGTCCTTTCGTAGCTGTGGACCTGACCGTATGCCTACGCTTGGACCTTTAATTGATGCAGAAATATTTCGTAGTGATTTTGCTGATTTAAAACATGGTCGATCAGCATCAGCATATAACGCTGCTGTGTATTTACCGAATTGCTGCGTCAGTTTAGCGCATGGTTCACGCGGCATCGTTGGTTCAATCTGGGCAGCAGCGTGTATTGCAGATTATTTAAGCACCGGCCAGTGGATGATGCCAAATGACATGTGGAAGGCGGTCGCGCCACAACGATTTTTAGTGCGTCAATTAAAACGGGTTTAAATATATTTACTCAGTGTTGATAATACACCGGATCTGTACGATCCACCGAATAGATATAAATGATTTAATAAGTGGTACAGGTTGTAAATATCAAAACGATCGCGCCAACCTTGCTCCAAGTGATTAATCTCTGTGTAAGCATCGTAGAATTTATTTGGAAAATTCCCAAAGAGGGTCGTCATAGCTAGATCGGCCTCGGCCCAGCTATAATACGATGCTGGATCAATTAATGCTGGTTCGCCATCAGGGCCCGTATGAGCATTGCCCGACCATAAATCACCATGTAACAATGAGGCTTTTTGTTTAGGAATTAATTCATTTAATTTTGTAGCTAACGCTTCGGTAGCATTCACGGCGGCAGCATCTAATTGAGCAGCTTCATGATTTAATCGTGCTAGGTATACCAAACGACGCTGACCGAAAAAAACATGACCGTCTTCTTCCCAGGTGTTGTCTTGTAGTGTTGCGCCACAATAGGTATTAACCGGGAATCCATGTTGCTTACTCACGGTTTGATGCATCTGTGCTAATTCACGACCAAATCGAGTCCAATAGTCGGAAGCGGGTGTGCCAGGTTCCAGATATTCCATTAATAAAAAATCATCACCGACTAGGTAAATGTTTGGAATGCGCGGTCCATTCGAGTCGCCCATCGCAATGAGGCTTTGTGCTTCACCAGGAAACATATCTGCTGGAATGCTAGTATTTTGCTTAAGAAATAACCAAGAACCGTCTTCGCACTGAATGCGAGAAGTTTGATTTATGCAGCCGCCCGATACGCTGTGTGTGTTCGTAACGGCTCCGCGCCCTTGCTCTTGGCACCAGTTTTCTACAGCCTGTGGAATAAGTGTCATGGTCTAATTCTTGAGGTTCATAAGACTTATGCAGATTTCAACAAAGATATTTTCACTGAGTTTGCTGTTATTTTTCAGCAACGCATTTCTTTTTACAGCTGACTGGCCGATGTGGCGCTTTGATGCAGGACATGGTGGAGCCAGCCCAGAACAGTTGCCTGAGAATTTAACACTGAAATGGCACCTGCAATTTACCGAGCGTGAACAAGTTTGGGACGATCCGCTAAACAATGATTTAATGCAGTATGATCGCTTATTTGAACCAATTGTCGCCAATAAATTAGTGTATTTGGCTTTTAATGATCGTGATAAAGTGGTTGCTTATGATTTAAAAACAGCGCAACAGCGTTGGCAGTTTTTTTGTAATGGCCCGGTGCGTTTCCCGCCTGTGGCTTGGGAAGGTAATCTTTACGTCGCATCAGATGACGGCAATTTGTATTGTTTGAATGCATTGGATGGATCTGTGCGTTGGACATTTAATGCAGCACCTGCGCAACGTGCAATCATTGGCAATAAACGTGTCATCTCGACGTGGCCTTTGCGTGGTGCGCCAGTCATTAAAGACGGAACGCTATATTGTGCAGCGAGTATCTGGCCATTTATGGGTACATTTTTTTATGCGCTTGATGCCAAGACTGGATCAGTGATTTGGAAAAATGATGGGATGGGTGCGCAGTATTTAAAACAGCCACACAGTGCACCATCCTTTGCCGGTGTCGCTCCTCAGGGAATTTTTTCAGCAACCGAAAAATACCTGGTTATTCCAGGAGGTCGTTCATTCCCAGCAGTATTTGATAGGGCAACTGGTCAGCAATTACACTTTCGCCATGGCGGTAAGGGTTTTGGCGGTTCTTTTGTCGTAGCTAATGAGAAAAAGTTTTATGTACATACTCGGTATCGTCAGGTAGCACCTGCAGATTTAAAAACAGGAAAAATAGATTCAGTTCGTATACGTGAACCAGTCCTTGATGGGGGAATGGTCTATGCCTACGTGCCCGAACAAGGTTTGCAGGCAATGAATACTGATCAACAAGTTTTTTGGAAGATAAATAATATCACAGAATATGGTGATATGATCAAAGCTGGTAATAATTTATATGTTGCAACGCATGATAAATTAAAAGTTGTCTACGTACCAAAGCCACCAGAGTCAACGGTCTTTGTTCCTAAACAATCGAAGTGGTCTTATTTGGCAGGTTCCATACCAGACGGCGCGGCTTGGCGAACCGGAAAAGGCACTGATACATGGAAAAATGGCATGGGCGGTTTTGGTTTTGGTGACGGTGATGACCGAACGCTATTGAAGGATATGTATGATAATTACAGCAGCGTCTATATTTATAAGCAATTCACTATCGATAATGCAAAATCAATAAAAAATCTGAATGTTTCAGCTCTTTATGATGATGCCTTTATACTTTATATAAACGGTAAAGAGATTTTACGTAAAGGTGTAAAAAGTGGCTCAGGTAAAACGGCGAAGGGTATTTTAAATCATGAAGCAACGACTTATGAATCATTCAAAATTGACGCGTCAGTCTTGCGCGATGGTAATAACAGTATTGCCGTTGAGGGTCATAATGGTGGTCTACAAAGTAGCGATTTCAGTTTGGATGTGGAACTCTTTGCGCTTAAGGGAACGGTTGATGAAACTGATGTAGCCAAAGTGGTGAAAACAATGCCTTTGCCGAGTGATGTAGAACGTTTGGTGGCAGCCGATGGCCACTTGCTTGCAGTGACTGTCGATGGGGGCATTTACTGTTACGGCGCAGGTCCGGGTCGTTCTAAGCCCATTGAGGAAACGCTGGCAAAAGTACCTACGACACAAGACACATTGTCATTTTTGCAAAGTGATGAAGCAGGCCATGTTTTACTCTATGCGCCTGAATCTGCTGATACTATCTTCGAACTAGTGAAACAAACAAAATTTAAAATTTTGACTGTAGAAAATGAAAAGGACAAAGTCGATACATTAAGAGCCCAATGTGATCAGTCAGGTCTCTACGGTAAGCGTGTCCAGATTATTAATGGAAATTTAAATAGCTTACAAACACCGCAGTATTTTGCTAAATACATTCTAACTGATAAAACCAGATTAAATGATAGAGAATTAAAGCGCATGCACGCGAGCTTGCGTCCTTATGGTGGTATTTGGCTTGTTCCTGTGGCAGCAAATGTGGACAATAAAATACTAGCATTTGAACAGATGAAAAAGGTAGCATTGAAAGGATTGCCGAGCAAATATGCGGCATATCAACGTGTTGGTGCATTGCCGGGTAGCGATGATTGGACGCATCACAATGGTAATGTAGCAAACACCCTGAAGAGCAGTGATAAACGAGTTAAGTTGCCATTGGGTGTCTTGTGGTTTGGTGGCAGCTCAAACTTAGACGTTTTGCCACGTCATGGTCACGGTCCGTCAGAGCAAGTCATCGGTGGCCGTTTATATATCGAAGGTATGGATAAAATTAGTGCACGAGACGTCTACACCGGACAAGTTTTATGGAAACGTGAATTCGACGATTTGAATATCGAGGGCTTATATTTTGATCATACATATAAAGATACACCTTTAAGCACAGCTTATAATCAAGTTCACATTCCTGGTGCCAATGCGCGTGGAACGAATTTCATTGCTACAGAAGATCTCGTTTATGTCGTAGCAGGTGATAAATGTCGAATTATTGATGCGCTGAGCGGTAAAGATCATTCTATTATTACCTTGCCTCAGTCAGGAGGCAAAAAGACAGATTGGGCTTACATTGGTGTCTATGAGAACTATTTAATTGCTGGTGTTGAGTTCGGCAATTTTTATAAGAAATCTAAAACAGAGGTTGAGCAAAAGAGAAAATCATGGGCTCATGCTACTGATCAATCAGCATCAATGGGCTTACATGTTTATGATCGTCATTCAGGCAAATTACTCTGGCAAGATAAAGCGGAGTATAGTTTTCTACATAATGGCATTATTGCTGGAGACGGCAAATTATTCTGCCTCGATCGCTATCCAGTTAGCTATGAAAAGATCCAACAACGCCTTGGGAAGGACATAGAAAAACGTTACCGTGTTTGTGCATTTGATATGAAAACAGGTAAAAAAGTTTGGGAACATCGTGGACATGTCTTTGGGACATGGCTCTCTTATTCAGCGAAACACGACCTTGTTTTTCAAGGAGGGGCACGTGCAAGTGATCGTCTGCGCGACGAAGTTGGTCAAGGTATGCAGACTTTGCACGCGGATAGCGGTAAAGAGAAGTGGTACAAAGGGGATATAAAATATACCGGACCATGTATTTTACATAATGATATTATTTTTACTGGCTATAATTCATATAGTAAATCTGCGGGCGTCTATCGATTACTTGATGGAGGAGAGGCTTTTTTCACCAATCCATTAACTGGCAAAAAAGAGCCGTGGAAAATGAGTCGTGCTTATGGGTGTAATACGATAATCGCCAGTGAGCACCTATTGACCTTTCGCTCCGGCGCTGCGGGTTTTTATGATCTCGAGAAAAAATCAGGCACTGGTAATTTCGGCGGTTTTAAATCAAGCTGCACGTCAAATTTAGTGGTTGCTAATGGTGTTTTAAATGCCCCTGACTATACCCGCACCTGTAGTTGTTCTTATCAAAATCAAACGTCTTTGGCATTGGTACATATGCCGGATGTGGAAGTGTGGACAGCTAGTCATTTTGCTAAAAAGGACCTGCCAACAGATCCATTAAGCAATACCACTGATATAGATAAAATAGGTATCAACTTTGCAGCACCGGGTGACCGCATAGATAATAAAAATATTTTGTGGTTAGATTATCCAAGCGTTGGCGGTTATTCACCACCTATTGGTATTATGATGGATGAATCAGCCCAAACATTGCGTCAACATAGCAGTGCTATTGCATCCGAAGATTATAAGTGGGTTGCTGCTTCTGCAGTTAAAAATGTGCAATCAATAAAAATACAATTAGGAAAAACTAAACGCAAGTATCGCGTACGTTTGTTCTTTGCTGAGCTTGAAGGCAAAAAGTTGGGCCAGCGTATTTTTGATGTCTTGTTGCAGGGCAAGCCCATCAAAAAGAAATATGATATAAGCAAAGAAGCTAAGAGCGCCAATACCTTGCATATTTTGGAGGCTACGTGTGAGGTTGATAAGGAGCTCCACCTGCAACTCAAATCAGTTACAGGTGAAACACTTATCAATGGGATTGAGATAACGGCGCTTTAAATTTTAGAAATAAAATTGGTAACCAAAAACAGTTGTCATGTCGACTTCCATTTGTGGGCCGTCAAGATCTTGGTGTAGTGGGAATAATAATTCCAAACTGATACGGTGTTTTTCGATAGTACTACTGATGCCAAGGCCAAGGTCTAAGCGTGAACCACCGCGCAAATCTGGGTCTGCGTTTGGATTCATTGCTGGCATCATCGTTAAATCTTTATCTTCACCATCGATATTGCCCCAGTCTTGGTAATCAAGACGAGCGGTAACAGTGGCTTCAGGAATTTTATTATAGGCGATCCATGATGTTAACTGGGTGCGATTACCGAGTGTGTATTCCTGGTCATTTTCACCTAAGCGTAAAACTAGATTGGCTTGAGCACCCCAGGAAAATTCGTTATGCGCACCGAGATAAGTAATGCCTGGCTTTAAATCAAAAGTGCCTGAGCCTAATTGCATTGAATACGGTAAATGCATGTCATCGCCCATTGGAGTATCATCTTCTTCTTCGATTGAACCTGTTGGTAATGACAAACTGAGATTTGCATGGAATTGTTTGTTTTCATCAGCTGTTAATAAATACAAAGCGCCAACGCTGATGTCGCCAAGACCACTGCTTTCAGTTGAGAACGTTAACGGTACGCCCATGCGGCGTTCCATGTCCATGTCATTATCTATATAATTAATCATAGCCATGAGTGTTAATTTATCATTAACGCCATACATCAGACCGAGCATGTGCATATCCATAGTCATTTCGGTGGGTACCATCATGTATCCATAATCGCCCATCATATCTAATAAATCACTGGTACTGACGCTGTCCGTGCCGTCGAGCATACCGTCCATGCTCATGCGCATAAAACGATAAGAGACCATCCAATCACCTTTACCGTGAACGTGGTCACCCATGACACCAATAGGTGCATCGCTGTGTAAGCTGATGCCATGATTGTGGTGATCATGATGATGGTGTGAGTGATCTTCTGCTAAGAGCGGTGCAGCGATCGTGCATAGTGTAACTATGCCTAATTGTGAAAAACGCATTGTTTATCCTATTCGTATTTTTTCAGCTATGCATGGCATGCTGAATGAGGGTTAAATAAATATAAATTTATTTAAACACGAATAGGGGGACGAAATAATGTGGATGGATTCTTATAGGAATATTGAAAATTTTTAGAGTGCCAATTCAAGTGTCTATCGACTCTTGGAAGCGCATGATCAGCAAGTGGATTTTTTAGCGCGACAAAAATTTCGCGACGCTCTTCCTGTGGGGCGGTTTTGTTGTTTTCAACGTTCTTAATTGAGCAGCAGAGTTTACAGGGATTCTCACCATTAAATGTTTGTTCTATACCTTCAAGCAGTCCCTGATCGGGAACATTGTTTGCAAGCATGCTCAACCAGGCAATACCTTGGGTGCACATACGTGGGCCACAGGCTAGGATGAGGGCCATCACTGATACGAGAACGACACTGCTTATCTGCTTCACGCCGTCATGCTTGCGCTGCACATTGTGGATCAAGAGGTCCTAATAGCGAAGTCCCTCAATATGCATCTCATGCATACGAATGGGACTTTTACTTGGCTAGAGGGTGATCGTAGGCTTCATCCTGATAATACGCCTGCAGTGCAAACAGTTTCTTCTTCAGATTAGGCACCACATCTTCGTAATCGACGTCATCATAGACACTAATCATTTCATCAGGGTCTTTTTTGAGGTCGAACAACTCCCATTCTGGCTCTTCGGGACCACGGTCATTTTCTGCCCAGCGGTCATCAGTATCGAGTGCGTCTGCATAGTAGCAGATTAATTTGTAATCATGCGTGCGAATACCGAAGTGTGCCCAGACGTTGTGTGCGCCGTCTTTATGCATCCAGTAACGATAATACATCGCTTTGCGCCAATCATCAGGCGTGTTGCCTTCTAGGGTTGCACGGCAACTTTCACCTTGCCAGGCTTCAGGGACCTCGAGCCCGGCATAATCCATAAACATCGCTGGGAAATCGATATTTAAAACAATATCATTATTAACGCTGCCAGCTGGAATGTGATTTGGGTAACTCATGACAAACGGCATGCGTAAACTTTCTTCATACATGAAGCGTTTATCAAACCAATTGTGATCGCCTAAGAAAAAACCCTGATCTGATGTGTAAATAACAATGGTATCATCGAATAAATTTTCAGCCTCTAAGTAGTCTAGTAATTCACCAACCGAATCATCGATTGAGGCAACGCAGCGTAAATAATCTTTAATATAGCGTTGATAGCGCCAGTGATGTTCTTCTTCTTTACTGAGCCCTTCAGGAACCGGTCCTTTTAAATCGCGCACAGTTAAATGCCACATGGTCATTTTTGCTTCACGCGCAGCCTGAGCATGATGACTATGGTCATCGTGAAAGGTCTCGGGAATAGGAATGTCAACGTCCTCGTATAAATCTTTGTATTTTGGTCCAGGTTCCCATGGACGGTGTGGTGCTTTATGGTGACACATCATGCAAAAAGGCTTATCAGTGTCGCGATTTTTTAACCAATCTAAAGTCATGTTGGTAATAATGTCAGTACAATAACCTTCGACCTGAAATTTTCCGTCTTTATTAATAAAATGTGGATCGTAATAATTACCTTGGCCGGGTAAGACGCACCAATGATCAAAACCAGTTGGGTCTGCTTCATCACCATGACCGAGATGCCATTTACCAATGATGGCGGTTTGGTAACCGGAGTCTTGTAATCGTTTAGCCACCGTGTCTTGGCTACCGTCGAAACGATCAGAGAGGGTGCGCACGCCGTTGATGTGATTATAGGTGCCACTTAAAATGGCAGCGCGTGAGGGTGCACAAATAGAATTGGTGCAATACACATTGTTGGCACGAACGCCTGCTTTTGCTATGCGATCAATATTGGGAGTTTGGTTTATACGGCCACCGGTGTAGGCAGATATAGCATGGGCGGCGTGGTCGTCTGACATGATGAACAATATATTTGGCTGTTTCATTGAAGCTCCTGGGTCAAGAATATAGGGGACCTTTGGCGAAAATGAAGATGGAATCCAAGATCATTCCTGGTATTTTGTAACCATGGTAAAACAAGCTCAGCAACGTCATGGGGATCAATGTGATCCTGTTAACTTACGAGCGGCAATTCAGGAAGCTTTAATTAAATGTCCGATTAAACAAATTATCCCAGTCTTGCCATGGCGTGAAATCCCAGCCAAAGCAGCGCCGTCTGGCATTTTACGCATAACCATGGTACTTGGCGGTAAACGTCATGTGCGTTGGCCTGAAAAAAATAAAAATGTATTTAGGGCCTTAACGCGTGGGGAGGCATTAGTGGTAACGCCGATGGCCTGGACGCAAAATAAAACCAGAGAACGACATCGCGTCTTGTGTATCGATTGTTTCCCTACGTTTACCCGTTTCATGGTGAATGGCATTCATGGTGGACGTCGGTATCCACGAGATGGAATTTTTCTAAGCGGCGGGACCATGGCACCGACGGCGCGTGCATTATTAAATGCATTGGCGCAAGTTGCGGCGACGGAGGATCAAGAGCGCATGAAGCCAATCTTCCATTGTTTTATTAATGAAGTGCTGAATGAGTGTCGTGTCTGGGAAAATGCGCCGAGTGGTCTCAATGATTGGCAACACGCGGTCTCGATCATACATGACGAAGCACATGTCGATTTGCACCGTGAATATTTAGCCGAACGCATTGGCGTACATCCCAATCATTTGTCGCGTTTATGTAAAAAATTTACCAAGCAAAGTTTGGCCGATTATCTAACCACGGTGCGTATGGAGCGGGCTTGTCATTACCTGCGTGATCCTGAGAGGAGCATAAGGGACGTAATGGTTTTCGCGGGCTACCATGATGAGACCCATTTTCGTAAGCGTTTCAAACTCGTGTTTGGTCAAACTCCGGGGCAGTGGCGCAAATCACAGCATGCATACACAATGTAAGTAGGATCTAATAAAAACGTCCGTTATGTAGACTCGGTGCGTACTGAATAGATGGAGACTGTTCTATGAATCATCGCTTGGTTAATATTTTACTCAGCATGTTTTTAGTGAGTGCCCTTGCTGCAGCTGACTATGACACGGTCAATCATGATGATGGTTCCTTGCATTATAAAATTAAACTAAATCGCGATGGCCAACGCGACGGTAAATACACCTGTTATTTCCCTTCGGGTAAGCCAAAGAAAAAAGGTAAGAAGCAAGAGATTGGCACTTATAAAGATGGCAAGCTGCATGGGATGCGATCTTTTTTAAATGAAAAAAGTCAGCTGATTAAAGAAGAGCTGTATTTTTTTGGTGATTTAGTGTACCCGTCATCAGAACGTTTTATTAAAATGAAATTTGAAATGCTTAAGCAAGAGGCCAAAGCGTCTGTAGCTGCTATGGGTACATTAAAAAATGAAAACGCAGCATCAGCAGATGTCCTGGCGGCCGTATTAGCGCGAGCAAATAGCTATCGTTTTTTAGCTGGTGTCCCGACTGACGTTGCCTTTCGCGATGATTATATTCATTACGCCCAAGAGGGTGCTGAATTATGTCAGGCTATTGGTAATATTAATCATCACCCGAAAAACCCTGGATGGCCAGAGCAGGCATTTAAAGATGGATATAAAGGTTGTTCGCACGGTAATTTATTTAATGGGCGCAATGGTCCTGCAACTATAGACGGTTATATCGATGACTCTGATGATTCGAATCGTGATCGTGTTGGGCATCGCCGTTGGATATTATGGAAAGATTTAGCCCATATTGGTCACGGTGATGCGGGTCGCATGAGTTGTCTGTATGTTATCGGTGAGGCAAAGGCTGAAAAATCACCAGTGCCATTTACTTCATGGCCATCAAAAGGTTTTGTGCCGATGAATATGTTTGGTGCTCATTACGCCTGGCACTGTGCGCCACAAAAAGGTTGGTATAGCATCGAAAAAAATGCCGAATTAAATATTTATCATTTAAATCCAAAAACATATAAAAAACACGGCGACCCTTTGCCGATTAAATTCCGCAATGTCGATAAGGGTGGCTTTGGCCGTTCACATGCAATCATCGCTCAACCGGATCAACTACCGCTCAAAGCAGGGGCCTCATTCGTGGTCGAGGTCACCGGTGTGAAGAAGCTCAAAGAAAATGCCCCGGATCTCAGCTGGGTAGTTACGTTTTTTTGATACCCCAGTATCGACATAAGTACTTGCCACCGCAGTAGTCATAATATAGTCCGCAGCCCACGCTAAAAACGGGGTGTAGCTCAGCCTGGATAGAGCGCCTGCTTTGGGAGCAGGAGGTCGCAAGTTCGAATCCTGTCACCCCGACCATTAGCAAAGAAAGCCATCGCAAATGCGGTGGCTTTCTTGTTTTATATAGATTCTAAATGTTTGAGCCCTAATCCGTTGTATTGTCCAAAATAGCTGAACCATGGGTCTCATAAAGCGTTTAAAACTGTGATGCCACAGGTGACAACGCGTAGAGAACGTAAGACGACAAAGGGGAAGGCCTGGCGTATGAGTGAGAGCGATGCTCGGCTCATGGAGCGCATGCGTGATGATGATGGTGCTGATGAGGCTCTCGCCGAGTTAGTTCACCGTTATCAGGACGAGCTCGTTGGCTATTTTTATCATCATTGTTGGCAGCAGATGGCAGCGGAAGAGCTTGCCCAAACAGTATTTATAAAGATGTATCAGGCCCGTCAGCGTTGGCAGCAGACGGCCAAGGTGCGTACCTATATGTACCGCATCGCCCATAACGCCTGGATCGACTATGTGCGCAAGGAAGCGCGGAATAAGCAGGTGAGCTTGGATGCTGAACGTGGCGCCAATGGCCTGCGCTTAGTGGATACTATGGAATCCAAGGACTCGGAAGCATCTGAATCGAGCGAATTGAACATTCGGGCGCGTATTGAAGAGGCTGTTGAGCAGCTTCCTGAGGGCCAACAGGCGGTCTTCGTGCTGGCCAATAACCAGAATATGCGCTATCAAGAGATCAGTGAGGTCCTCGGTATTCCCGAGGGCACGGTCAAAAGTCGCATGCATAATGCCGTTCGGCACCTGCGCCATGCCTTAAAGGATTTGGTGGAGCAATGACTGCGAATCTAGATCCCTTATGGAAGGCGGTCGTCGAAGGCGATACCGCATGCCCGGACGGCGAGGCACTAGCCAAGTTGGGAAGCTTGCTGCGCGAACAATCGCAGTGCAAAGCCTCTGATGATTTTGCCGTGCGTGTTCTTGCTGCTGCCCAATCCAGCGGTGACGAATCTGATTTAATCGATGCCTATTATGATGATGGTGACATGGCTACCGTCGCGGCTGCCGATCCTGCGCTTGGTAAATTGCGCAAGATTGCACGTCAAGGTGCCCAGCCACCTGAACCAGTCGATTTATTGCCAGAAGTTTTAGATAATTTACATCGTCAGAGTTCACGTCATCCACTTGGCGATATGGATAAGGTGACGCGTTTGCGTGTGTGGGCGACCGTCATTGCTGGTCATGCTGCTGCAATTATTACAATTGTTATTTTGCAGGCACAGTTATTTAAAGATGTGGAATTGCCTGAGGCTTCAGATTATGTTGTGGATAGAAAAGATCCGAGTCTGTATGTCACGATTTCTTCTGTTGAGGAAACGAATAATCCTGAGCAATTAACGCAAAAAATGAGTGAGGCTTTGGATGACGAGTTACCACTGCGTTGGAGTCAACTGCGTGATCGTCCTGAAGCCCTGTTTTTGCTGCGCCAAAATGATGATTTAAAAAATCTATTCCGTAAATTTTATGGAACTGACACGTGTCAGGCAACCGTTCAAGCTTCGTTGAGTTGGTTGCGTTACCAACAACAAGAAAATGGTGCATTTCATAAAGAGGGTGAAGCGGGCGCAGGTAGTCGTGCGCTTGCAACACATAGCCTTGCATTGTTAGCGTTGTTAGCCGACGGTTATAATGATTACACAGCAACGAGCATCGAAAAAGCCGTGAAGCATTTACGTCAATGGGTTGATGCTGACGGAAAAATTGTTGTCGGCAGTGAAGATGTTTTGCGTGACGTTGCACATGGAATGGCTGTTTTAGCACTAGTTGAATCTGCGGTGCTGCTTGAAAACGAAACGTTATTTGCCGAAGTCGAGCGTATCGTCAATGTCAATTTACCAGCTCAACGTCATGCGATTGCTGGTCTTGATGGCTACTTCTTGCTTGCTGTCGAAACTGCTGAAGTGAGCGGTATGAATATCCACGCTGATGATTTGGCATCAATCCGAGGTCGTGCGCGTACTGGTATCAAACATAAGGATGCGGGTAATCTTGGCTTGATGGCCTTAACCCGTTACCTCTATGGTCATCGCGATTCATCGGCATTGAAAAAACAGATCGAATCTTTGTCGGGATTGCTGCCACGTTTGGATGATAAGCATCGCAGTGATCCGTTATCGTGGTTCTTCCCGAGCTTGGCCTTCCGTGAAGCGGGTGGTAAAGACTGGCGTCAATGGAATACCGCGCTGCAACGCAGCTTATTACCATGTTTCCGCTACGATAACGTCGAAAACGTTGCCTGGGTTAAGCATCAACAAGTGCAATACGCCGATAATGACGTATTTGCTACGAGCTTAGTCCTGCTCAATTTGCAGGCCGCCCACCGATACATTCCTTTAGCTCGCTCTCATTAATTCCGCTACGCTTGTCCCTGCTCAATGAGCATTTAGGGTCCTGCTCAATTATATTGGGAAGGACGTCAATGACTGAGGGAACAGCAGATATCGCACTTATTGGTTTGGCCGTGATGGGTCAAAACCTGATTTTGAACATGAATGACCATGGCTACACCGTGGTCGCCTATAACCGCACCGTGAGCAAAGTGGACGACTTTTTGAACGGTTCTGCAAAAGGTACAAATATCGTTGGTGCCCACTCTGTTGAAGAAATGGTTGCTAAATTAAAGCGCCCACGTCGCGTTATGATGTTGGTCAAAGCTGGTGCAGCGGTTGATGCATTTATTGAGCAAGTTTTGCCGCATTTAGAAGAAGGCGATATTATCATCGACGGCGGTAACAGTCATTACCCTGATTCCGAGCGTCGTTACAAAGAATTAAAAGAAAAAGGCATTCGCTTTATCGGTACTGGTGTATCTGGTGGTGAAGAAGGTGCGCGCTTTGGCCCTTCGATTATGCCAGGTGGTGACCCAGAAGCATGGCCACATGTGAAAGATATTTTTCAAGACGTTTCTGCCAAATCAGATGATGAACCATGCTGCGATTGGGTTGGTGACGGCGGTGCTGGTCACTACGTGAAAATGGTGCACAACGGTATCGAATACGGTGATATGCAATTAATTTGTGAAGCCTATCATTTAATGAAAGATGGCCTTGGTATGACTGCGGATGAAATGTCAGCGGTCTTTAATGATTGGAACCAAGGTGACTTGGATAGTTATTTAATCGAAATTACCAAAGACATTTTGGCCTTTAAAGATGAAGACGGTTCACCCTTAGTTGAAAAAATATTGGATAAGGCCGGACAAAAGGGTACTGGTAAATGGACTGTTGATTCTAGCTTAGAACTAGGCCTGCCGGTTACCTTAATTGGTGAGGCAGTATTCAGTCGTTGTTTATCAGCGCAAAAAGATGAGCGCGTTGAGGCAGCAAAAGTGTTAACTGGTCCAACGGCGAAATTTGATGGTGATCGCGCCGCAATCGTTGAACAAATTCGCAAAGCCTTGTATGCATCAAAAATTATCAGCTATGCCCAAGGCTACATGTTGCTACGTGAAGCAGCGAAAGAATATGGTTGGAAATTAAACAACGGTGGCATCGCGTTGATGTGGCGTGGTGGTTGTATTATTCGCAGCCGTTTCTTGGGCAAAATTAAAGAAGCCTTTGATAAGAATCCTGAGCTCGAAAGTTTATTGCTCGATGATTTCTTTATGACTGCTATTAATGATTGTCAGGATGCATGGCGTCAAGTTGTAGCGCTTGGTGCGATGAATGGTATTCCAACGCCGGCATTCTCAACGGCATTAGCGTTTTACGATGGTTACCGTCATGCGGTTTTACCAGCGAATTTATTACAAGCACAACGTGATTATTTTGGTGCGCATACTTACGAGCGCACTGATAAAGATCGTGGTGAATATTTCCATACCAACTGGACTGGTACCGGCGGTGACGTTGCGTCCAGTACCTATAACGCCTAAAGGAGTCGTCCATGAAAATCGCCATCGCTAGCGACCATGCCGGTTATAATTATAAAGAAGCAATTAAAGCGCATTTAATTAAACTTGGCCATGACGTTATCGATAAGGGAACGGACGCTGCTGAGCGTTGCGATTACCCCGATTTTTGTGGACCAGCGGCGCAAGCTGTTGCCAACGGTGAGGCGGAACGTTGCATTGTGTTGGGTGGTTCTGGAAACGGTGAAGCGATGGTTGCCAACCGGGTCAAAGGCGTGCGCTGTGCAGTGGTCTATGATGAACAAACGGCGGTGTGGGCGCGCGGTCATAATAACGCCAATGGTTTAGCCCTTGGTGAACGTACGGTGAGCGAAGAAACCGCATTAAAATTAGTTGATATATGGTTAGAAGAGCCGTTTGAAGGTGGTCGTCACGAGCCACGAATAGCGAAGATAGACGATTATTCCTAGATGCCCCAAATACTCATAATTTTGATCGCTGCCTTAGCACCGGTCGCTTGGGGTACTACGTTTTTTGTTACAACTGAATTTCTACCCGAAAAGGCAGCTTTTTGGATAGGTTTTTGGCGGGCTTTTCCAATCGGGCTTATTTGGGTATTAGCGATCCGCAAATTACCACGCGGTGAGTGGTGGTGGAAGATATTAATATTAAGTGCTTGTAATGTTGGTTTATTTTTTCCGGCATTGTTTATTTCTGCTTATTTGTTACCAGGGGGTTTGGGCACCATGTTGGTTGCCTTTCAGCCAATTTTTTTGGCACTACTCGTGTGGTTCTGGTTGGGCCGCAAGCCGAAGTGGCAAACATGGTTGGCAATTTCTTTGGGCGTGCTGGGCATTTCCTTAGTGGTTTTCGAGCCGCATATCAATTCGTGGGGTTTATTAAGTAGTTTCGTCGCAGTTATTTTATTTACCGTTGGAACGGTTCTGCTCGAAAAATGGGGTGTCATGGACAATAATTTAGGTGCTTACACAGCGTGGCAGTTATTACTTGGCAGTTTAATGATTTTACCACTGGCTTTTATTATCGATGGTCCGTGCCCGAGTTTTATGTTCGAAAAATCTGGCGTCGAAAATGCACCGTTATATGCAATGATCTTTATGGCATTCGTTAATACGGGTTTTGCTTATTTCGTATGGTTTTGGGCTTTAGAGCGACTGTCATTAATTACCGTTTCGATGCTTGGTCTACTCGGTCCTATAGTTGCCTACGCTTTAGATGTTTTTTGTTTAGGATTAGAGATAAAGGGGGTTGAATATATCGGTGTTGCCCTCGTTTTAACTGGCGTTGCTTATCAAAGTGTTATCGGCGCTAAGAAAAATAAGGAACCACGGATGGACTCTGACGAGCACAGATAATTATATAAAGCTATTAGATTTTTATCTGTGCATATCATGTTTATCTGTGGTTGAAATAATATTAGCAACTGTTCTCTTGATAAGTAATGGTTCGGCTATTAAGTACTTACTATGAAAGTGGTTTATCTCAGCAGCGTGTGGCCAGAGCCGACTTCATCTGCAGCGGGGACGCGGGTGATGGAGATCCTGGCTGCGTGTAAGAGTGCCGGCTGGGAGCTGTGTTTTTGTGCAACGGCGGATAAAAATGAATATAGCGCTGATTTGGCGGGATTAGGTATTCGCGAGCAATCAGTAGCATTAAACAATAGTAGTTTTGATGATTTTATCAAAAATGAAAATCCGCATATCGTTATTTTTGATCGTTTTATGTTAGAAGAGCAATTTGCGATGCGCGTCGCTGAGCAATGTCCAGATGCGATGCGAGTTTTGGACACCAGTGACTTGCATTTTCTGCGTCGTGCTCGTCAGATTGCCTTTGAGAAAAATGTGGGAATAGATTTATTCACAGATGATATGAAACGCGAATTGGCAAGTATTTTTCGCAGTGACCTGACCTTGTTGATTTCTTCTTATGAGCATCAATTGCTCCAATCTGAATTCACGGTTCCTGAACAACTTATTCAACATGTACCATTTATGATTGCTGCTGACGCGTGGAGTAGATCAGAAAAATCATTCGAAGAGCGTCAGCATTTTATGCATATTGGTAATTTTTTACATCCACCGAATGTTGATGCGGTGAAATGGCTGAAAAAAGAAATATGGCCGCTTATTCGCCAACAGTTGCCTACGGCTGAATGCCACATTTATGGTGCTTACGCTAAGGATGCACACACTCAGCTGGAAGATAAAGCCCAGGGTTTTTTGGTGAAGGGTCGTTGTGATGATGCAATCGAGTGTACTGAGCAATATCGTGTTGCCTTAGCGCCTTTGCGATTTGGTGCAGGGATAAAAGGGAAAATTGCCGACGCCTTTATGGCAGGCACACCCTGCATAACGACGTCAGTTGGTGCTGAAGGCATGTTTGAAGCTGATCATTTTGCTGAGTCAGCAACAGAAATAGCAGCCTTTGCCTTTATGCTTTATCAAAACCCGAAGGCGTGGTTGGCCTCACAGACGAAAGGCTATGAGATTTTACAAGAACGCTTTAATGCACAGCAGCACCAAGCGACATTGATAGAACGGATTCAAACAATTTATAAACAATTAGCTGAGCACCGTCGCCAGAATCCTGTTGGAGCTATGTTGCAGTTACAACAAATGAAAAGCAGCTATTACATGACTAAGTGGATTGAGGCCAAGTCGCAGTCATGACGACTGCACATAAATGTCTATACTGTAAGTGTTTCTAAAAATTGATTACTTCGAACACCCTTGCTGTGCCAGTGCTTTTCTCTAGCATGAGACGCTGACCACAAGAGGTGTGCATGATTGCAAATGCAGTTCTGATCTTGGTGCTAGGTATGGGCGGAGTTTTCCTTTTTCTCTTCGTTCTAGTCTTGGTCATGACACTTATCAGTCGCTGTCTGCCACCTACGGCAAAAGAATTAAATGTGCCAAGCGCAAAGAAGGTGAACGCACCTGTAGTTGCCGGTGGTGTTGATGAAAGCATTATTGCTGTGCTCCAAGCGGCCGTCGAAACTTATGAAAAAGATATTCAGTCTCCGAAAGCCTAGGTCTCTCACATGGTTAAAAAAATTGAAGTAACTGATCTAATATTACGTGATGCACACCAAAGTTTGATGGCGACGCGTATGGCCTTGGAAGACATGATTCCGGCGCTCGAAGATTTAGACAACGCTGGTTATTGGTCACTTGAATGCTGGGGTGGTGCAACGTTTGATGCGTGTATCCGTTTTTTAAATGAAGACCCGTGGGAGCGTTTACGCACCTTTAAAAAACATATTAGCAAAACCCCGCTGCAAATGTTATTGCGTGCGCAGAATTTATTAGGCTATCGTCATTATGCTGACGATGTTGTTGATCGCTTTGTCGATAAAGCCGCAGAAAATGGCATGGATGTTTTTCGGGTTTTCGATGCACTAAATGATCCGCGCAATTTAGAACGAGCGATGACTGCTGTTGTTAAAGCTGGTAAACATGCGCAGGGCACGATTTCCTATACCGTGAGTCCTGTGCATACTGTCGAGGCTTACGTCGATTTGGCCAAACAACTTAAAAATATGGGTGCAAATTCAATCTGCATTAAGGACATGGCGGCACTGATTAAACCGCAAGCCGCATATGATCTCGTTAAGGGTATTAAAGAAGCCTGTGGTGAGGATATGCGGGTGCATATGCATGTGCACGCAACGACTGGTGTGACCTTAGTTAGTTTGATGAAAGCTATTGAAGGTGGGTTGGACAATGCTGACACTGCGGTTTCATCAATGAGTTTGGGAACCGGTCATAATCCAACTGAATCATTTTGTGAAATGTTAGAAGGCACAGGATTTACCCACGGTATTGATTTAGATCGCGTTGAAAAAGTTAGCGATTATTTTGCTGGCGTTAAAAAGCGTTATGCAGAATTCCTAACGGCATTTACCGGTGTGAAGACATCAATTTTCCGCAGCCAAATCCCTGGCGGTATGTTGTCGAATATGGAAAGCCAATTAAAAGAGCAGGGTGCTGCTGATCGCATAAATGAAGTACTCGAGGAAGTGCCGAAAGTGCGCAAGGATGCAGGCTACCCGCCATTGGTAACGCCGTCATCACAAATTGTTGGCACCCAGGCCGTCTTTAATGTGATGATGGGCCGTTACAAACGCATGACCGGTGAATTTCAAGATTTGATGCTTGGTTATTATGGTAAAACAACCACAGATTATAATCCTGATATTGTAAAAATTGCAGCTGAGCAATCTGGTAAAGAGGCAATAACCTGTCGACCAGCCGATAAATTAGAATCCGAATTTGAAACCCTCAAAGAAGAAGCGTCGAAACTCGAAGGATTTAATGGAAGTGACGAAGACGTCTTGACCATGGCATTATTTCCACAAGTGGCACCGAAGTTTTTCAAATCACGACCGCAGGGTGCGAAAAATTTAGGCAAGGATCCAGAACAACAAAAAGCAGCCGCTGCTGCATCGGTCGCGACCACTGGTCCACGTAATTATACCATATCGGTTAATGGCCAATCGTATGATGTAGCGGTTTTGCCAGGAAAAGGCGGCTCACCACGTATTTCCAGTGCACGACCTAGCACAGAAGTGGTGCCAAGTACGGGTCCTGGTGAACCGTTGAATGCATCTTTGGCTGGAACGATTTTGCGCTTGGAAAAACAAGAGGGCGACAGTGTAAAAGCGGATGAGTGTGTTTTGGTACTCGAAGCAATGAAAATGGAAACAGAAGTGGTTGCTGGTACCGCAGGTAAAATAGTAAGCTTTGCTGTACGTGAAGGTGATAGCGTTCAGGTTGGCGATGTGTTGGCGTATATTGGTTAGGATAGACAGTTGATACGCTGCTTCGTTCTTTTTTTAATGTTGAGCAGTATGCCGTTTATGCATGCTGCATCTGTCAGTTTACCGAGTTTGCCAGATCAACGTAGTGATAAGCACCTAGTGTATTTGCCTGCTGATTTAGTAATGGCAGAACAATTATTGTTTGCTTGGAATGCAGCAGTATCAACCGAACAGCATATTGTTATTAATGCGGTGCCGACTATTGAGCAAATATATGTTAAACGGGATGCAGATTATTCACAGTGGGGCGATCCTGGTGTCAATGAACTGTATAAAGATGCTTCGACGTCACTGCGATTTGATTTGCGCCAGGACGATGAATTTAAAAATGTTTATCTTTTATTAGCGCCACATGTGAATCTGCAGCAACGTTTGCAGATGTTTATCGATAACACTTGCCTGAGTTGTGGCATTTCAATCCCTCGTGCAAGTACAGAGACAACAGATGATATTTCGATAATTGATGGACTGTGGAAAATATGGGAAAGCAGCGGGCTTAATAAGATTTTATTTGGTAATTATGTGATGATTGCCATTGGCGTTGGCTTACTGTATTTGGCTATAGCGAAAGGTTTTGAGCCATTGTTATTGGTACCCATTGCTGCCGGTTGTATTTTTGTCAATGCGGTTGGTGCTAATATGGGCGAAGAAGGAGGTGTGCTTTATTATTTTTACACCTATGGCATTCAAACGTCTATTTTCCCACTCTTGATATTTTTAGGTGTAGGAGCGTTAACTGATTTTGGGCCACTCTTGGCAAATCCATGGATGGCTTTGTTAGGTGGTGCAGCACAGTTTGGTATATTTGGTAGCTTCTTTATCGCGGTGTGCTTTTTTGGATTTTCTTTACAGGAAGCTGGTGCCATTGCTATTATTGGTGGTGCGGATGGTCCAACGTCGATTTATGTTGCGAGTTTGCTTGCGCCGGAATTGCTCGGGGCTGTTGCAGTGGCTGCTTATTCTTACATGGCCTTGGTGCCAATCATTCAACCACCGATTATGCGTTTGTTTACCAATGATGAAGAGCGTAAAATCATGATGGTACAGAAAAAGCCAGTATCGAAGCGCGCGAAAATTATTTTCCCAATTGTTGTTATCATTATGTGTATTCTGACCCTGCCGGATGCTGTTCCGCTTATCGGCATGCTCATGTTGGGTAACCTGATGAAAGAAAGTGGTGTTGTTGATCGTTTGTCGAATGCTGCGCAAAATGAATTAATAAATTTAGTAACGATTGGCCTTGGTTTGTCGGTAGGAATGAAAATGTCGTCAGATCAATTTTTAATTCCTGAAACCTTGGGTATTCTGTTTATCGGTATTGTTGCATTTATCGTTGGTACTGCAGCCGGCGTGATTATGGCAAAAATAATGAATAAGCTCAGCGGCGGAAAAATTAATCCACTGATTGGTTCAGCTGGTGTATCGGCGGTACCGATGGCGGCACGCGTCTCTCAAAATGAGGGTGCCAAATACAGAAAAGGTAATTTCTTATTAATGCACGCCATGGGTCCTAATGTTGCCGGCGTTATCGGTTCCGCAGTCGCTGCGGGAATTCTGCTCAGCCTCCTCCGCTAAATTCCCACCACAGATGGACACAAATTATCTCAGATAAGAATCTGGGCCAACTCGGTGTTTATCTGTGGTTGAATAAATTACTTTCTTTCCCAGGGGAATAAACCGTCTAGCCCAAATAACGGTGCTATCGATTTAAATACTAATTCATGACCCTTGGCATTAGTGTGCACAGCGTCATGCATGAGATCTTCGAGTGGGAGTTTACCATCGTTTTCGAGATCTTGCCAATAACGATAGACATCGACGGCGGCGAGATCGCGTTCCTCTGCTACGGCTAAATTAATTTCCATTTTTTCGACAAGTTCATGGGCTTCTTGCCAAATATGACCAGGCTTTGGTTCATATTCTAAAACCGGAGTTGAGGTGCGAATAACTGGAATACATC
>JANQLF010000040.1 GCA_028280785.1 Planctomycetota bacterium | reverse complement strand
CCGCTAGTTAATTTATGCAAGGCTTCGTGGGCACTAAAGCCAGTGATCATGCCTTCACCGGTTAACATGCGGAACAAGAGAACGCCAAGTAAGAAAATATCACTGCGTTCATCGCTGCCGATTTCACCAGTTTGATGTTCTGGTGCTAAGTAATAATCGGTTGCTGCGGTACGACCGCGACCTTCACGCACTAAATACGTATGTAATTTAGGTACGGCAATGTCATCGAGAATAACCGTGCCGCTTGGGCCTATCTGAATACATTCAGGGCGTACCCAACCGTGGCTTATATTACGACGATTAATTTCATTTAATGCTAATGATAATTTGTGGGTAATATCAATTGCTTGCGGCGGGCTTAATTTTTTACGACGATCTAAAACGTCTTTGAGCGATTCGCAGTCTTCGGTTTCTTGAGATAGTAAAACTGGAATTTCACCAAGCATTTGAATGCCGAGAAAATGTGCGGCGTTTTGATGATGGACTTGCGTTGCTTGTTTTACTTGAATGTCTAAAGCACTTTTGAAGCCAGGTTGCCGTGAAGCTTCTTGGCTCATGACCATGGCGCGCACTTTGGAATTAGTGTTTTGATCCAGTAAAATATAGCGTTGGCCAAGTAATGAATTATCTAATTGCGATAGCGTTGTGTAATTTGGCAAAACCTGCGGCAAATTAAGTGATTGTGCCCCGGATCCGTCTTGTGGACTTTGCGCTAAGGCAGAGCCACCCGCTTGTGGATCAGGTGCAACGCTTCCCAAACTATATTCAGCATTTTCGCTTGGCGGCGGTGGTGGTGGTACCGCAGGTGCTGCACCAGGACTTGGCGGCAAAGGTGCGGGGCCTGCTGGACCGGCACCATCGGGTAGGGCCTGCATGCTGTAGCTTGATTCTTCGACTTTAGTTTTGGGTTCGAGACCACTGGCAGGCTGAACCGGTTGCGGTGCTTGGGTCAGTCCCATTTCAGGATCAACCACTTGTAATGTTTGCTGACAATTACCGCAGGCAAAAACATCACCAGGTTTTGCTTTTGGAACTTCTAAAATCGAATCGCAGGAGAAACAGGTTAATAACCAATATTCATTTTTGGTAATGGCACTCGTAACCGGACTCGTATTCAGCGCATTGGGCTGAATAGGTGTTAAGCTATTTGATTCCGCAGTTGCTGGTTTGCCTGAATCTTGCGCCATATACGAGCTGCTAGATTCAAGGCCTTGATTTTCGATATAAGCCATGACTTCATCAGTAATATAAGTCATGGTTTCAATAATACCCTGACCACTAAGCGCGCTGGTGGCGAAGGACTGCTTCATGTAACTGTTGAGCAGTGGGTTAAGCTGTTCAATTGGAAGTGCAGACGGATTATCTTGCTTATTAAATTGTACACAGAGCGGAATATCGTCGGCGATATTTTGCTTACGTAGGTTTTCGTATAGGTCATTCATCGAGTCGATGTTTTCATCCATCGCTTCGCGTGTTGAATCAACGACGAATACAATGCCGTCAGCGCCTTCAAGCAATTGGAGGCGTGTTGAGAGGTAATACGACTGACCTGGGATGGTGTGAAAATCGAAAATTAATCGATGATCTTTGAACTCGGGAATGTCATTGCGAATAAATTGAAAATGCAGGGTGCGCTCAGCATCAATATCGGTACTGATCAGGTTCCCGGCTTGAATCGGTGCATGGTCGTGTAGGTATTGAAAATTGGTCGTTTTACCAGAGAGACCAGGGCCGTAATAGGCGATCTTACAAGTTATGGTTTTGTTTTCAGCATCAACGAACATGCAGCGATTTCCTAAATGCTAGTGTGCCAGCTATATCTACCTGTTGCAAGGACTTAGATCGTGTTTCTGAACTTGGCGTAGAGTATAAGCCATGCTTATGACTAGGTATTCGTTGAAGCATGATTTTGTGGGTTTGAGTCATCTGAGCCTTCAGTTGGTTGGCTTGATTTCAATTGAGCAGCGCGTCGTTCCTGAACAAAGGAGGCGATCAAAAGCATCACAAATCCGGTGCAAATTCCCGCATCAGCGATGTTAAAAGTTGGCCAGTCATAGTCGATAACCGGGATGGTGAAGGCAAGGAAATCGCGAACACCAAACATCGTATCGCTGAGGTGGGTCATGAAGCGGTCGTAGGCATTGGCAATGGCGCCACCTAATACAGCACCGAATGCAATGTCTACGAATGTATGGTGATTACGATACCATTTCCAATAAGCAACTATGAGTGCTGGGATGAGTAGCGCGGTCAAAAGAGCGATAAATAACGGGCTATCAGCGAAGAGGCTCCAGGCGACACCAGTATTCCAGGCAGGCACAATCCACCAGGTAAACTCAATAGAGCTTTCTATGTAGAGGCGTCCATCAATTTCATGGGTGTTGGTGTAGGCGAAGACGGCTGCTTTGGACCACAGATCTGCAACAAGAACGACAATGAATGGAATGACAAAGGGGATGAGCCATTGCTGTGGCCTACGTGTGGGCTGTTGCGGCTCATTCATACGCGAACTCTAATCCTGCGTATGTGTCTGCAAGGTGGCCACATCCTTAGTTTTTGACCTCTTGCTTGTTTTGGCAAATTCACATAATTTCTTTAATAGATATGGATTGCGTGGATTTAACAAAAATTTCATCAAGCCAGCGCTCGTGGAAAATCGATGTGCAAGGCGAAACGATGACTTTAGGCAATCCGGCGCAGATTATGGCGATACTCAACGTCACTCCTGACAGCTTTTCCGATGGCGGTTTGCATAACGATCTAGTAGCTGCTCGGACATTTGCTGAGTCTGCCGTGCGTCTCGGGGCGAGCATCATTGATGTCGGTGGTGAGAGTACACGGCCTGGTTCTCAACCTGTCTCTGTCTCGGAAGAGATCGAGCGTGTCGTTCCGGTGATTGAATCGATTAAAGAATGTGGCGCCTATATCAGCATCGATACCAGCAAAGCTGAAGTGGCGGAGCAATCATTACGTGCAGGTGCGCACATCGTTAATGATGTGAATGCTGCGCGAGATCCACAGATGTTTGAGATCTTAGCACAAACGCAGGCACCATCAGTGCTGATGCATATGCAGGGAACGCCGGCGACCATGCAGGATGCGCCGCGTTATGAAAATGTTCTTGATGATGTCATTGTATTTTTTGAAGAACGACTTGAAGAAGCTGAGCGTTCAGGTGTCAGTAAAGAGTCCATTATTTTAGATCCTGGAATAGGATTTGGTAAAACCTTAGAGCAAAATCTTAATTTATTGCAGCATCTTGATAAAATTCATGAGCACACAGGTCGACCAATTTTGGTTGGACTGAGTAGGAAATCCTTTTTACCAAAATTTTTCAAACGCGATTTGCCAGCCCAAGAAAGAGATGCGTGGAGTCATTATTTCCATGCACAGATTGCGCATGCTTGTGAAATTTTACGCGTGCACGATGTGCAGGGTGCGCATGATCTCGTAGCAACAACAGCGTTATTTGAGGGTCAATTAAATGTTTGATGACCCAAAAGCATTTTATGTACTGTATATCGCGCCTATTTTAGAAATAGCGATTTTGGCGGTCATGATCTATTGGATTTTATTGGCCATCGACCGTATTAGTGCAGGCGGAAAATTAAAAGGCATGTCCTTGGTGTTTTTCATTGTCGTTTTGGCTGCCTATGGTGCGAATTTAGCGGAGTTACACGCGATCACCTGGTTACTGGGTGCGGCAATTAGTTTTAGCGCGGTTATTTTGGCGGTTGTGTTTCAGCCGGAATTACGCCGTTTATTCGTGCGTATGGGTGCTTTGTTGTCGAGTAGCGAACAAGAAGGCAATGCTCAGTTGTTAGACCAAATTTTAGAGTCTGCTGTTTTGCTGTCGGCTGAGCGCATTGGTGCATTAATTGTTTTTGAACGCAATGACCACTTGGATAATTATATCGCAACTGGTCCATTTGAGTGTGCTATCAGCGTGCGATCGTTTCAGACGATATTTTGGAAGAATTCGCCTGTGCATGATGGTGCGGTTATAGTTCGCCAAGGTACGATTGTTGCTGCTGGGGTGGTGTTACCACTTACGCAAAATTTTGAATACCGCATGTTGTCGGGGACGCGTCATCGCGCTGGTATTGGTATTACCGAAGACACCGATGCATTGGCTTTATTAGTAAGTGAAGAAACCGGGGCGATGAGTATTGCGGACGGTGGCAAGTTGATGGAGAATTTAAGCAAAGAAGAGTTAGCTGTATATCTGAAGCGCAGCTTTGGTGCGCGTGGACAACGATTGACGCAGACGCAATGAACAAGCTCATATTTTATAATTGGGAATATAAGTTGATTTCGCTGATGTTGGCAGCGGCGCTGTATTTTTATACCAGTGATTTAATTTCAGTAACGAATACCTTGACGATTACTAATTTAAGTCAGGCCAATGATGTAATCGAATATGTGCCAGATGGTTACCAGGTGACTGAAATCATTCCAAGAACTGAAGTTGAAGTGACGATAAGTGGGCCGCGTAATATTGTCGACAATATGCAGCAGGAAATTGAGTTGTCTCTCGAACTAGATCGAGATTCGATCAAAGAGGGTGAGCAAGTTTTCGCGATTAATAATAATCTCCTGAAATTAGATCATAAAATAAAAATTTTAGATACACGCCCGGTACGTGAAATTCGCGTGAAGGTCTCTAAGCAAAAATCAGCAATTATTCCAATTAATGATAAACTGCAGTATATTGGTTTACCAGAATCCTTATTCGTATCGGATAGAGAGTTGGATAAAACTGATTTAGAAGTGTACGGACCTGAGGAAATCATAGAGACCTTGGATGTTTTAAGTGTAGATCCAATCGACCTGAGTTATTTGCAGCAGGAAAAACCGAAGACAGCTATCGTCAAAAACGTCCCGCTTAAAATTATTTTACCTAAAGATGTGAAAACCACCGACAGTGTTACGGTATATGCGAAAATCACGATTAGACCGAAAGTTGCCAAACGCGAGATGAATCTGCCGATTTCAGTTTTGGCAGATCCGGAGTTTTTGAAGGCATTCCGCGTACAGTTCGCCCAACCAGTAGTCCCTGTTACCATCAGTGGTCCAGGACAGTATCTGCCAGAATTAAAGTCTGATCAACTAACAGCCTATATTATTATTAACAAAGATGACTTTGTCGAAGAACCAACGAAAGCCCTGCAAGTCTATGTGCAAAGTCCATCATGGACGACTGTTAAGGCTGGTAGGATTCGCGTTACCGTGCGACGTCGCGTGGAGGGCGAAATTATTCGAGATGATCCGCCTATAATAGAAAATCCTGTTAAGGAATCGAAAGACGATGATGTAAAGATTATCGATCCCAAGGATGATGGATCAATTTTACCTAAAAATAAAAAGAAAAAGCGTTCTATTTTACCGGAAGACTGATGACTGAACAGCGTGGATTATTGGATCATATAAAGCAACCGGCGGATTTACGTCGATTAAGTGTCGATGATTTGCGTGCACTTTCGGATGAAATACGTGAATTGATCAAGGAGACCGTGAGTAGCGGTGGCGGTCACTTATCAAGTAATTTAGGCGTGGTTGAGCTCAGTATTGCTTTGCATCGGGTTTTTGATTTTGCTAGTGATCGTCTGTTGTGGGATGTTGGTCATCAGGCCTACGTGCATAAAATTTTAACCGGTCGTTCTGGTGATTTTAAAACCAATAGGCAGGCCGGTGGCATTTCTGGTTTTCCCGATCCACAAGAGAGCCAATACGATGTCGCCAAGGTAGGGCATAGTTCGACGGCTATTTCAACGGCTGTCGGTGTAGCCGAAGCGCAGAAGCGTCTTGGTAATAAACGTAAAACGGTGGTCGTTATAGGTGATGGCGCGCTTACTGGTGGGATGGCCTACGAAGGGCTGATTAATGCTGGCGACCTGCAAAGTGATTTGTTAGTTGTTCTTAATGATAATGGTAATTTTATTGATGCGCCTGTTGGCGCCATGCATCAATACTTGGACAAAATACGTACTGGTAAATTTTATAATCGCATGCGTAACCGATTGAAGAAAATGTTTCGCAATTCACCAGCAGCTAAGGGAACTGGCTTAAGTAGATTGGCTGAACATGTTGATCAGGCAACGCACCGTTTATTTGCACCGAGTTTTATATTTGAAGACCTTGGTTTCCGTTATTTCGGTCCAGTTGATGGTCATGATGTTCAGGCCGTTGAATCAGCATTGGCAAATTTAAGTGAATTAAATAGGCCGGTTATTTTACATGTCTTGACTAAAAAAGGTGGTGGTTGGGAACCAAGCCAACAGGACCCATTAACATTTCACGGTCCTAAGGGCTTTGACACCGAGACTGGTAGTTTTCACGCAAAGAAATCTGGTGGCAAAACCTATTCGCAAATATTTTCCAATACCTTAACGCGTTTAGCTGAACAAGACCAACGTATCATCGCCATAACCGCAGCGATGCCATCTGGTACCGGGTTATTGAGTTTTGCTCAGCGTTTTCCTGATCGTATGTACGATGTAGGGATTTGTGAACAACATAGCTTTGGTTTTGCTGAAGGATTGGCTATCTGTGATTTGCGTCCTGTATTAGCACACTATTCAACATTCGCTCAGCGTGGCTTTGATCAATTTTTCCAAGAATTTGTCGTGCAACGTCATCTGGGAGTGGTGTTAACCTTAGATAGAGCTGGTTTAGTTGGTCAAGACGGTGAGACCCATCAAGGTGTCTATGACATTGCTTGGACTCGTTGTATGCCCGGCGTAGTGCTGATGGCGCCGCGTGATGCTGAAACTTTAGAGGCAATGTTAGAATGGGCGATTAAACAAAAAGATACCTGTGCTGATGAAGCAGCCGCTGCATATGTTATTCGTTATCCGAAAGAAATTGTACCCAAGCATCATTGGGGTTTGGAAAAGAGTAAGCCAATTGAATTGGGCAGTTCTGAACAATTACGCCAAGGTGACGGCAAATTATTAATTATCAATTATGGCGCCTTAATGTCACGGGTTTGGGATGCGATAGAATTGTTAGGTGATTACGGTAAACATGTCAGCGTCATCGATGCTCGTTTCGCTAAGCCTATTGATCCGGCTATCGTTTCAGCAATAGATGCACATGAGCAAACGGTAACGGTTGAAGACCACAGTATACACGGTGGCTTTGGTAGCTGCGTCATGGAAGCGATGGCTGCTCACGGGGTTGTTGCACCCATACATGTTTTAGGTGTCGATGATCATTTAATTGCCCATGCTTCACGCGACGAACAAATAAGCGATCAGGGTTTAGATATTGATTCGCTTGCCAAGCAATTTATGGGATTTTTAGGATTGGATGATGATAAAATTATCCAATTTAGCAAAACATCGTGATCTGATTTTTTTATGAGAGTGCGAGTAGTGACTCGCTACGCAGCGTTTCGACAATTTGCTGCGTATATTTTGATTTATTGAGTGTGTAAATATGAAGCCCAGGCGCACCGGCTGCTAATAAATCACGACATAATTGCATGGTAAATTCCATGCCGGTTTCAATCATTTGTTCTTCGTCATCAGCAATTGGTTCAAATAAGGCGCGCATGCTGTCCGGAATTACGGCGCCACAGCGTTGGCAGAAGCTGTCGATCTGTTTGAAGTTGATAACAGGAATAATGCCAGGAATTATCCGTGCTTGTGGGTGTCGCTGTTGGCAATGCGCTAGCATTTGTTTGTATGGTTCTGGATCGAAAAAGCATTGGGTGATACCAGCAAGTGCACCAGCATCGAATTTGTCACTGAGGCGATCCCAGTCGTCCTGTGCTGATGGTGCTTGTGGATGGCCATCGGGATAGGCGGCGCATGCGGTATCGAAGCGTCCATCCGTTTGAATGGCTTGTAATAACTCATTGGCATAGGCGTAGCCATCATCACTCGGCACAAAGGTGTCTTGATCAGCCGGTGGGTCG
>JANQLF010000031.1 GCA_028280785.1 Planctomycetota bacterium | reverse complement strand
CTAGAGCAGCACCCATGTCTAATTGGCCACTTAAGGTAATGTCACTTGCACTAGGAGTTACACGCTTCGTTGGTTTCTTGGAGCTACCACCACCGCTACCACCACCGCAAGCAGAAAAAGTACCCAGCAATATGAATGCTATTAGGAGAGCTAATTTACGCATTTTAGCCGCCTCCCATTGGTACCAGAGTTTCACTAACATTGACCTGTGTAGAATCGGTGCCACCACTATGATTAAAATTTAATGATGCTTCTCCATCGCCGTTAATGTCTAAGGGAATTGTTACATCCCAATCATTAACACTTTGATTACCAGTCGCACCGCTACTGCTGTTGACGTAATAAGTAAACGAGCTCACATTCTGTAACGTTGTTGTGCCATTAATAATTATTTGGTCTGCAAAAATAACTGAAGTCTCGCCATCATCAGTATTGGTCGCAATAACTGATTTATCATCTAAGTCAGTAAATACCGTTGGACCACTTAACACATCAATAGTAATGGTCACATCTTTTGCGCCATCAATGACACTATCATCTTTACCAGTTATAGTAATTGTTTTGGGTGTATCCCAATCACCAGAATCAAAAGTAATATCAACTGGACCTGCGCTAGGACCACTACCCGCATCGATGGTAACCTCACTATCATCCGCGTCATCTTCAGTCAAACGAATGGTCACCGTACTTGCCGGACTGCCATTTAATACGATGTCAAACGTTTCAGAACTTGCATCTTCACCCACACTCACGCTTGTTTCAGTAACTGTAAAACCGCTATAGGTACTTGATGAATCATCATCATCTTCATTAGTTGATGCATTATTTACGGTTGAATCAGGATCTGAATAATCAGAAGCCGTCACTTCAGCGTAATAATCAAATGTACCAACGTGATCTATTTGATGTGTAATATTCAGTGTAATATTGGCGCCCGATGCTAAACTAGCGATAGTCCATAGCCCAGAAACTGAATTGTAATCACCTCCGCTATCATCACTACCATAGGTAGTGTTAGCAGGTAGAGGAGCATCCACCGTAACATTTGTCGCTGCCGATGGACCAACATTGGTCAGCGTAACGGAGTAAATTATATTATTACCAACGTTAGCAGTTGTCGGGCTCGAAACGCTTAGCTCTAAATCTGATTCAATATTAACAGTATAACCTAAATCAGCTAAAACTGTGATTTCAAAACTAGAATAAACCCGGCGCTTTACCTCTGCAGCAATGAATGGATTCATCACGGCATTCGCATCATACCCAATATTCCAATGTGCAATACTACTCCCATTACTAAAAGAACTTGGTGTGTACACTTCCACATCACCACCTTCATGAGCAACTGTAAAAGGCCCCGTAAAATAACATTGACCAGTATTAGTTAAGTCACTGATGACACCTTGCGGCACAAAGGTACTTGGATTAATAAATGGTGTACCAGCGCTATCCTCGAGAAAACTGTCAAAAATGGTAAACACCTTATCATTGCTTGGCAATTGGCCTGTTCCATCACTACTAATAGTAGAAGTGATTCCTAATCCATGACTAACTTCATGTAACAACACAGAAAATAAATCAAAATCTCCGCTACTGGGACTTGGATCTGTTGCATGATCAGAATGCCAAGGCTTTCCGAAATTAACTTCAACAAAAATATCTTCAACGCTCGAAAAAGCGGGATGATCTGCACCAGTCGTTAAATGATAAAATGCTGCACCGGGTTTAAACCCATCGGTAGAAGTACGGAAATAAGTTCCGGCATGCGCTAACTCACCCGACCCGGGATTATTGCCGCTTGGATCGATTAAAACATCTATAGTTGCAGTTTCGTCAATGATAGTTCCTAAATAAGTTAATACTGCTTCTAAACAAGCACGTCTCGTGGCACCTTCAGTTGGATCATCAAAACCAAAGCCGCTGCTTAACCCAACATCAGCATAGGTAATATTAAATGTAATCGTTCCAGAAGTTAACCGTTTATCGAGCCGCTCAATTTTTTGAGCTTTCATATGCTTATTTGCATGAGGCTCAGGTACGTTGATTGTAATCCAAGTGCCATCACTCGATTGCCGAGTTATCGATTCGGCAAGGGCAGTCTGACCAGCACATAAGCACAAGATTAAAACAAGACAAGTAAAATAGGCCTTTATTTTCATCACACTCTGCCAATCACCATGCCGCAATAGTATTTACTACAAGCCTATACTAAAGTCTTAATTCCACTGTGTCGCTTACGCCGTGAATTTATATAAATTAATATTATTACTAAACTTAAACATTATGATCTTCTAGCTCCTGCCAACGTGTATACAAATCCTCCACCTGGCTCTTGAGTGTTTCATAATCATCACTCATCTTCCTATACTCATCTATATTTTGGACAACTTCATTTGACTGCAACCGCTGCCCTAATTCTTCTATCCGTGCCTCAAGTTTCTGGATTCGTTTTTCCATTCCGCGCAATTCTTTTTGCTCGTCCCAACTGAGCGTCGATGCCTGTCCACTCTCATTGGTAATTTTTTCAACGACCTTCTTCGGACTTCGTTGCGCTTCCCACTGACGGTAACTACCGACGCGCTTTGGTTGCTCGCCCAATTCCATAGCCAGAAAATGCGTTGCCACTGATTCCATTAAATAACGGTCGTGCGTAATTAATATAACCGACCCTTCAAATTCGATTAAACTCTGTTCGAGTAATTCAATGGAAGGAATATCTAAATCATTGGTTGGCTCATCAAGGCACAGCACGTCGGCTTCTTCGAGCATCATTTGGCTCATTAAAATGCGAGCCTGCTCACCACCAGAAAACTTATTAATGGTTTGATCAAGCTGCTCTGGTCCGAATAAAAATAATTGCAACCAAGCATTGATATGCATGGGACGTCCACGGTAAAAAACCGTATCACCTTCTGGGCACAACACTTTTTTCAGTGTCGCTGTCTGATCTAACTGCGCACGATCCTGGCTAAACTGCACAACACGTAATTCATGGGCATGCTTAATCTCCCCAGATTTACACGACATATCCTGGGCCAAGCATTTCATCAAGGTGCTCTTACCGCCACCATTGGCACCAAGTAACACCAAACGATCACCGGCACTCAAATGTACATCACATTGTTCAAATACTAATGTATCGTCGAATGCTGCAGAAATCTGTTCAGCCACGATAAGATCCTTAGCACGTCGTCCACTACCATGAAAACCAACGCCACTTAAACTGCGTTGATTGTTTCGCTCTTGGACCTTTTTTAAATCATCTGCTATATCCGCAGCTCGTTTGACACGTGAAACTGATTTGGTTGTGCGTGCTTTTGGTCGACGCGCCAACCATTCTTGCTCGCGACGATGTTGGTTGGCCAAGCTACTTTGTTCTTTTTGTTGCGCCGCCACATAAGCATCGCGCGCAACTAAATAATCATCGTAATTACCTTGGCTATCCAAAATGCCA